>DATJQV010000083.1 GCA_035505375.1 bacterium
CACCGAGTGACGGCAGTACGCCGTGGTCCATGTGTCGAGCGACAAGAGGGTGACAGGTAAGTGACTGACGCTCATCGCCAAGACATCGAGTGTGTCCGGCGCCACCCGTGACGTGCCCCGGACGAAAAACCCCACCGAGTCATGTCGATACTGGCCTCCAGGGCAGATTGGGGTGCCTATCAGCCAGTCGTCGCTGGTCCCCGTCGACTCGTCTGGGCACGATGCGAATCCAGCTCCTGAGTGGCTGAGGCCCGAGTCCGCTCTGTGCTTCCAGCCACGAGCTTGACTGTCGAGGTCCATGACAGACCAGCCCTGCGGCGGGAACGCCGACCCATCAAATCCCTCGGCGGCATAGGTCGAGGCTGGAAACGACCAGCATTGGAACTGCGCCGAGTCGTTGGAGCGTCGAAAGTCGGTCTCGTAGTTTGCCCACAGGCTGTAGTCTATCATCGTGTCTCGGGTCGGCGGTGCGGGCAAGGCGATGTGCACCGAGACCGTGTCACCGATCGTAATTGGCTGGACAAGCGTGGACTCACGCGTGAGTCCCAAGGATGCGCACGCCCAAAGCATCCCCGATGCATACGGGCCCTTGTTGGTGAGCGTCAGCGACGCGGTGTCTGCTCCACGAGCAGCCACTGGGTACGTCAGCAACTCGGCGCGTAGCGCCTGGATGTCGGTTTCGCCGGGCAATACGTACTCGATGCGCAGGCACGGCGGGCTGTCACTGTCGTATCCGTCCGCCGATGCACTGTAGTTGGGTCCGTCTGGGTAATGGATGCCTAGGGATGCCCAGCCCGCGTGGCGGCACGAGTCAAGAAGAGAAAACGCCGCCGTGTCGAACGGCACCGAGTTCCAGCTATCTTGCGACTCGTAGACAGGTGTGACGGCGGCGGCGCTGCCAATCTCGGCCATGAGGTCCCCAGCACTCAGAGACTCCGGGTCCCGAATGATCTTGACATCAACCTGTGGTAGTCCCATATGATGCGACTGCTGGCAGTAGTCCAACTCCGCGGACACAATGAGGCAGGTGTTCGGCAGCGAATCCAGATTGAACTTCAGGAAGGCTTGGTACCAATAGGCATAGTGTTCCAAGAAATCGAAGCCATATCGTAGGTAGCCATTGCCCTTGTAGTACGCGCTCCCGCCCTGATCGTCGAGATACAGCGTTGCATTGCCGGTGATTGTCGGGTAGATGTCCAGTTCTCGGGCGCCTGCCTCCAATGCTAGGCCTGCCAATACGCAACACAAGAGCAATGCCTTGATAGGCGGCCTTCTCTGCTTGACAATCAGGCTGATACTTCGACCTCCGGTCAGTCACCAAGTCTAGGTCTCGACCGGCCCGATGTCAATGCGTGTGCGAGACCCTGAATCCGACACAGAAACTCACCACAAAGGCACAAAGACACAAAGAGGGTGAGGACGGAAATCGGCTCTGTCTGCTTGGTGCTCTTGGTGTCTTGGTGGTTCAATATCGGGTTTGGGGCGGGAGTACGGCCCGAGTTGACACGGGGCAGGTGGCATCTATGATTCGCCAGACACGATGAACCACGAGCCAGCGCCGGTGAGCGATCCGCTGATTCCGAAGCACGGCGGTTACCGGAAGCGGAGAGTTCGTTCATCGTTGATCGTCTATCGTTGAGGAGGCAGGGCAATGGCGACGTTCAGGACGTACGAAGAGATTGGGGCTTGGCAGCAGGCCCGGGAGCCGGGCTGGTGAGAGTCCGGCAGGGACGGGCACGGACGTACACACACGAGCACGGACGCGGTGAATGAGAGGCGGACCATTACCGGCGAGCCACTGATTCCGAAGCATGGCGGATATCGGAAGCTGAGGAGCTTCCAGGTCGCGCAGCTTGTGTATGATGTGACGGTCAGGTTCTGCGACCGCTACGTAGACAAGCGTTCCCGCACGCATGACCAGATGGTACAGGCGGCGCGTTCGGGCGTGCAGAACATCGCCGAAGGCAGCCTTGCTTCCGGCACATCCAAGAAGACGGAGCTGAAGCTGACGAACGTGGCGCGGGCCAGCCTTGAGGAACTGCGCCTGGACTACGAGGACTTCCTGAGACAGAGGGAGCTGGAGCAGTGGGAGCCAAGCCAACCCGCACTGGTGCGGTTCAAGGCGAGGCGGGTTGCCTCGATGGAGGAGTTTGCGGCGTGGGTGGGGCAAGAGCAGTCACAGACGAACACGGACGGACAAGGATGGACACGGACAAAGGACAAGTCCGTGAAGGTCCGTGGTGGTCAGTGGCGGTCGGCCGAGCTGGCGGCCAACGGCGCGCTTTCGCTACTCAACGTCTGCTGCCATCTGCTCGACCGGCAGCTTGCGGCACAGGCGTCTACCTTTGAGAGGGAGGGCGGTTTTACGGAGAGGCTATACCGGGTGCGAACTGAGAAGAGGAGCAGTAGCTAGATGATGATTCTTTCCAATTGCGAGGGCGGAGTAGGCATGAAGGCCGCGCGGGAGATTCTGGAGCGCGGCGGAACGGCCCTGGATGCGGTCGAGGCTGGAATCCGTGAGGTCGAAGCGGACGTGAGCGTTGATTCGGTCGGTCGCGGCGGAGCGCCGGACCTGCTCGGCGTCGTGAGTTGCGACGCGGCGGTGATGGACGGCGCGACCGGTCGGGCCGGCGCGGTCGGTAACCTGCGGTATTTCCTGCACGCGGTGTCGGTTGCGCGGCAGGTGATGGAGCGCCTCCCGCACGTGTTCCTGGTGAGCGAGGGCGCGGAGCGATTCGCCAAGGAGATCGGCGCGGAGCGAGCTGAGATGCTGACCGAAGACGCGCGGACCAGGTACGAGCTTTGGATGAAGGAGCATGCGCCTGCTGCTGAGATTCGCGTAGGTAATGGGCCGTGCGTGCCACCCTCACCCTTCCCTCCCCCTCAAGGGGGAGGGAATAGAAGGGAGGGGGTCGAGTGCAACCTGTCCGGGGAAGAGCTGGTGCGGCTTGCTTGGGAGTCGAGCCGCGACAAGACGGCAGGCGGAACCGTAGTGTACCTGTGCCTGGATAGAGAAGGCAACATCGCTGCAGGCACAAGCACGTCGGGCTGGGCGCAGTGCTACCCTGGTAGGCTGGGTGATTCGCCAGTCATCGGTGCCGGGCTGTACGCCGACAAACGCTACGGCGCCTGCGGGTGCACTCACGTGGGAGAGATGACCATCCGCGCCTGTACCGCGCGATCGGTGGTGCAGTACATGAAGGCAGGCGCCGGCGTGCGCGAGGCGTGTCTGGAGGCCGTGCGCGACCTGCGGGCGCTCAAGGGCGGGTATCTGGGGCCGGTCATCATCCATGCGATTGACCACCACGGGGAGTCGTGCGTGGTTAGCACGGGACCGGTCGTCAAAGGACTGGATTACTTCCAGTGGAGCGGTGGCGGCGGGGAAGTTGAACAGCAGCGGGCCGAGATAGCCGTCACATTTTAGATTTTAGATTGATGATTCTAGATTGAGGAGGGACGATGGACGAGCGGGAGTTCAAACGGAGGACGAAGGAACTTGGACTCGCCGTGATACGGCTCGTAGAGGCGCTGCCGAGAAGTCGGACTGCGGACGTGGTCAGCCGGCAGTTGCTGCGTTCCGCAACGTCAGTTGGCGCCAACTATCGTGCGGCCTGCAGAGGTCGGTCGGTAGCCGACGTTGTCGCCAAGCTCGGAATCGTTCTGGAAGAGTCCGACGAGACCATCTATTGGTTGGAGTTGCTAGTGGAGAGTGGGACAGTGCCCGCGAGCAAAGTCGCGGATCTGGTCAGCGAGGCCGATGAGCTGGTGGCAATGACGGTGGCGTCAATCAAGACGCTTAGGTCCCGCGTTCGGCAAATCTAAAATCTAAAATCAGCAATCTAGAATCGGTTGGCCTTGACTTGCGGTGGGTCGGCAATATCCTAGACCCGTGATTTGCATCTATGAAGGCGATGGCCTTGACCGGCTGTCGCCGACCTGCGATTTGCGGGCTGCATTCGACCTGCGCTGCGGGAGATTCACGCTGCTGGAGAAGCTGCGCCGCCTATACCCGGCTCAGCCCATGCTCCTTTGGGTGCGTGACGAGGTCGCAGGCATCACTGCCGAAGCGTATCCGGACTGCCGAGTCAATTCCAGACCGGACACTGAAGCCACGAAGACACGAAGGACACGAAACGAGTCGGGGTGTCTATTTTTGTCTGCTACGTGCATTCTCGATGACGCGGTGCCGACCAAGGGGCCGGAGGCGGTGTTGATGGCAGGTGACGAAGTGGTTGGCTTCCGAGTGAGCGAGGAGCGAGCGGCCGAACTAGAATCAGTGCGGGGCCTGCGCGCCGACCTGGCCGAAGAACAGGTGAAGGCGCGGGTGGTGAGGTGGCCGTGGGACGTGATTGAGTACAACGCGGCGGAGCTTCTCAGAGAGGTCGAAGTCAGAAGCGAGAAGCTGGATGCTGGAAGTCAGAAGTCAGACGAAGGGCGAATCGAGCCGGGCGCGGCAGTAGTCGGTGACCGGAAGAAGCTGCACATGGAGCCGGGGAGCCGTGTGTGGCCGGGCACAGTTATCAGCACTGAGACGGGGCCGGTGTTCATTGACCGGGATGCAGTCGTCAGGCCGGGCAGCTTCGTCGAGGGACCGTGCTACATAGGGCCGGGAACTCTGATTGACGGCGCCAAGGTTCGGCCGGGTTGCAGTTTCGGGCCGCAGTGTCGCATCGGCGGCGAGGTCGAGGCGAGCATTTTCCAGGGCCACGCCAACAAGCACCACGACGGGTTCATCGGTCACGCCTTTGTCGGCGAGTGGGCGAACCTGGGGGCAATGACGACGAACTCGGACCTGAAGAATGCGTACCAGCCGGTCGAAGTGATGTGGCAGGGGAAGACAATAGACACCGGTCTGCTCAAAGTAGGCTGCTTCATCGGCGACCACGCCAAGACGGCGATAGGCACGCTCATCAATACCGGTACGCGTATCGGCACATTCGCCAACTGGTTCGAACCGGGGCTTTCGCCCAAGGAGATTACGCCGTTTGCCTGGGGCAGCAAGACGCACTGGCCGCTCGGCCACGTCATTTCCAACGCCCGCAAGGTGATGTCGCGACGCAGAGTGGAACTGAGCCCGGCCTATGAGCAGGCGCTGCGGGCGCTGTATGCAAGATGCGCGGGGAAAACGGGGACAGTCCCACGAAGCGCGAGGACGCGCGGTACAGTCCCCGTTTTCCCAGAGCATGGTGCGTAGAGCGTAATGCCGTTCGATTTCGGCATCGACATCGGCGGCACCAACACGAAAATCGGGCTGGTTGACGGCGCGGGCCGGGTCAAGGCACGGCGCGTTCTTGCGACGCGGGCCACGTCCGGACCCGGACCGGCGCTGAAGCGCGTCGCCGCGGTAGTCGAAGAGCTGCGGCGGCGGCGCAAGGTGGCCTCGGTCGGCATCGGGATTGCGGGGCTGGTTGATCACACGGCCGGTATCGTCCGGGTTCCGCCGAACCTGCCGGGCTGGAGCGGTACCGCGGTGAAGCGGGATCTGGAGGGTCTCATCGGCCTGCCGGTGTACTGTGCCAACGATGCGAACGTGGTGGCGTTGGGAGAGTGGTTGTGTGGCGCGGGGCGGGGCTGCAGGCATCTGCTCTGCGTGACGCTCGGCACCGGCGTCGGCGGTGGGATAATCGCGGACGGCCGGTTGCTGACCGGCGCCAATGACGCGGCCGGAGAAATCGGTCACGCCGCTATCTTCGCGGACGGGCTGCCGTGCGAGTGTGGTCACAACGGCTGCGTCGAGCGCTACATCGGGGCGCGCTACGTGGAGGACCGGGCCCGGAAGCGCGTGCGGGCGCAGCAGAAGCGGCTCAAGGACCACAAGAACCAGACCTCGCTTTTCCCCGGCGCGAAGTCCGAAGGCCCCAGCCTGATGCTGGAGCTGGCCCGAGGCGAGACGGCCGGGATTACGATGCGTGAAATCGGCCGGGCCGCGCGCGCCGGCGACAGTCTGGCCCTGAAGCTGGTCGGGGAAGTCGGCGACTATCTGGGGACGGCGCTGGCCAACGCCGTGGAGCTGCTGGACCCGGAGAGGATAGTCATCGGCGGCGGCGTGAGCCGTATCGGCCGGCCTCTACTCGATGCGGTGCGAAAGTCGGTGTTCCGCCGGACACAGGCGCTGCCGGGCAGACGGCTGGATGTAGTTTTCTCTGAACTTGGGATAGACGCGGGGATTGTCGGGGCGAGCAGACTAAGAACGATTTTGGATTCTGGATTCTAGATTTCAGATTGCGGAAGCGCTAGCGGGTCAGACTTTCTCCATCAGGTAGTGCCAGAATCCGGGCGCGGCGATGGGCCTTTCCATGATGAAGCTGCCGTCCTGGATGAACGGCCGGAACTCCTGGGCGTAGTACAGCCGGCGCTGCGCCGTATTGTTGCCGTACCACTGCTTACCCTGTTTCAGGATGCGATGGAGGGTCGCGTCGTAGTTCCCTTCCATCGTGCGAAAGCCGTTGTTCAGGAGTGTCACGAGCATCGCGACGTGACGCGGGTAGGCGACGACCGACTTGGCCTGGTTCTTGCGGGCGAGCGCCATCACCATCTCAACCATGAACAGAGAGTAGTTCTGTCCGCGGTACTTGGGGTGCATGTAGGCGCGGGTCAGTTCCCAGCGTTTCATGTCCCGGCCCTCGGCGTCGTGCCAGCGCGGGTCGATCCGGTCGTAGCCCATGTAATCGTCGCCGGACTCGTTGTTGCCGATGAAAATCTCCAGGATGTCTTCGCCGGTGACCGCGTCGTTGTGGCGCCGGATTGAGAACCAGTGGTCCTCGATCTTTATCTCGGGCTTGGGGGCGATAATCTTGCCTTCGGGTTTGGACTTGATGAAATGCACCATCTGGTCATAGGTGCGACAGGGAATCATGTCGGCGAGCATGGTGACCCAGCTCATCACCGTCTTGCGGTCAATCATGGCGTTTGCGCCTTCCCGCCGGATAGCAGCTTCTGCAGGTCGGCCTCGTTGTCGACGAGGACCTTGCGGGATTTCGACCCGACGTAAGGGCCGACCACGCCGGCCTGTTCGAGTTGGTCAATTATCCGGCCGGCACGCGCCCAGCCGATGTCAAGACGTCGCTGTAACATTGAAACTGATGCCTCTCTATGTCGTACCACGATTTGCGCGGCCTCGGCGAACTTCTCATCGCGCTCGCGGTCTTCTTCCTGTGCCCGGCTCCGCTCGGCTTGAACCTGCGGGCTCTCTTCAGGCAGTGTCTCATAGTATTTCCTGGACATGAGATTGTCAACAACTTCTTCGGGCAGAATCGTGCGCATGTCGTCGAGCTTGCGGCGGACCCCGGACTTTTCCCGGTCGTAGAGCAGGTCGACGACGTCGGCTTCGACCATCCTGCGCGCGCACTCGGCCGGGTTCTCGACGAGGCCGGCGAGCAATTCGGCAAGGTAGGTGCGGGCCCAGAGGTCGACGATGCGCTTGGCCGCCCGGTCCGACACGAACGAGCCGTGGAGCCGCGTGGGTTCACCCTTGCCCGGCGGCAGGAAGAGCATGTCGCCCCTGCCCAGCAGCGACTCGGCGCCGTTCATGTCGAGAATCGTGCGCGAGTCGGTCTTGGACGCGACCTGGAATGCCGTGCGGCAGGGGAAATTCGCCTTGATGAGACCGGTAATGACGTCGACCGAAGGCCGCTGGGTCGCGAGCACGAGGTGGATGCCGACGGCGCGTGACATCTGGGCGAGGCGGGTGATGCGCATCTCGATTTCGTTCGGCGCGCGGAGCATCAGGTCGGCCAGTTCGTCGATGATGACGACGATGTAGGGCTTGCGCTCGAACCCTTCCTGCTCGGCCCGCTCGTTGTAGCCGACGATGTCGCGCACGCCGAGGTTCGCGAACTCGCCGTAGCGCGCCTCCATGATTTCCACAACCCGGCCGAGCTCCTTGACCGCTTTGTCCGGGTCGATGGTGGTGGTGCCGAGCAGATGCGGAATCGGATTGTAGACCGGCAGCTCGAGCTGCTTGGGGTCGATGGTCAGGAAGCGGACGTAGTCCGGCCCGGACCGGTAGATGATTGACGCCATCAGGGAGTTGATGCAGACCGACTTGCCCGACCCGGTGGTGCCGGCGATGAGGATGTGCGGCATCGTGCGCAGGTCGGCGCTGTACGGCTCGCCGGTGATGGTCGTGCCGAGGGCGAACCCGAGCGGCGACTTCACGTCGCGGAACGGTTCGCTGGTCAGTACCTCGCGCAGGTACACGGTGCGGCGTTCCTTGTTCGGCACCTCGATGCCCACGGCGTTCTTGCCGGGAATGGGCGCGAGTATCCGGATGCGCTCGGCGGCGAGCGCGAGCGAGATGTCGTCCTGGCGGCTGGATATCGACTGGATCTTGACGCCGGGCGCGGGCTCCATCTCGAACCGGGTGATCATCGGGCCGGACTGGATGTCCGAGATGCGGCCCTCGATGCCGAACTGCTTCAGCTTGTCGATCAGCACCAGGGCTTCGGCCTCGGACTCCTTCCGGTCCTTGAATACGTGGTCCTTCTCGCCCGGCTGGTCGAGCGCATCGAGGAATTGCTTCTGGAAGTCACTGAGGTTGTATTTCAGGGGTTGGTGCCGCCGCGGCGGCTCACGCTGGATTTCCGATTTGCGATTGACGATTGGCGATTGGTCTTCCTCAGGTTCCGACGCATCGTCTGCGTCTGACTGGTCCGACTCGTCGGACGCGACCGACACCGGTTCGGCTGCAGGCCGCGTCCCGGGGCTCGGGGCTTGCGGCTTGAGGCCGGTGGCTTCAGCCGCTGCTGCCTGCTTGTCGAGACTCGGGGCGGCAATCAAGGGCTTCGGTTCAGGCTCTCGTTTGGGTCGGGCGAAGAGCGCCGCGAAGAGCCGGCGCAGCCAACCGAGCTCCGGCACCCGCAGTTTCGTGAACAGCGCGAGGACCATCAGGAACGTGCCGAGGAGCAGAATCAGGGATCCGGCCGGGCCAATGAGTTTCTCGAGTCCGTGGACGATAATCAGGCCCACCTTTCCGCCGAGTGGGTACAACGCCGACTGCGGCGGCGGGCCGGGCAGGGACCAGCGCCCTCCGAAGTAGGCGAGGAAGAGGTCGAGGTAGAGGCCGAGCAATGCCATGAATCCGACCTGGGTCAGGTCTCTTTCCTCCGTCCGTTTCTCCAGCATGCCCAATCCCAGCGGAACCGTCAAGGCGGCGATCGCGTACGCGCCGAACCCGAGCCAGGTCAGCAGCAGGGCCGCGACCCGGCTGCCGAGGCTGCCGGTTATGTTGCCGGCCATGTGCGTCTGGTAGGAAAACAACCCGACCAGCACGTACAGGCCGACCAACCAGGCCAGTCCGGCGCCCCACGTCCGCCAGCCCTTGCCGCGGCGCAGGTAGAGCAACCCGACCACGACCAGAAGTATCGGTATGAGCAGACTGGTTTTGCCGAACGGCTTGTCGAGGCCCCGGGCCAGCCAGTAGCCGAGCGGGCCGCAGTAGTTCGTGCTCGGCGGCCGGTTGACGAAGTAGTGGCAGACCAGACTCGCGAAGGTGAAGAGAATGACGATTGCCGCGGCGATGATGAGTGCGATACGCGCGCCGCGGTTCGAGGAGCTGCTCGGCGTCGTTCTCTTTGCCATGTCAGGCGATCGGCTGGCCGACGAAGAGTTGACTGAATATCCGCAAGAGCGGACCCATGTAGAGCCACAGGATATTGATGTTGGTGACCTGCCCGAGCAGGATAATGCCGATGAGGATGATGAACCCGTAGCGCTCGATTTGAGCGTAGCCGGCGGCGAGGCTGGGCGGCAGCAGGTGCAAGAGCAGGCGCGAGCCGTCGAGGGGCGGGATTGGTATCAGGTTGAAGAAGCAGAGAATGAGATTGAAGATCACAAAGTAGGCTGTGAGCGTGGCGACAAATCCACCGACGTGGAGCAGTATGAGCCCGCGCAGGATGAGGCCGGCGACCGCAGCGGTGAGTAGATTCGCGGCCGGGCCGGCCAGGCCGGAAATGGCAAGGTCACGCGTCGGGTGACGGAAGTTGCGCGGGTCGATCGGCACCGGCTTGGCCCAGCCGAACCGGAAAAGGAAGAGCGCGATAGTACCGATAGGGTCGAGATGCTTGAGCGGGTTCAGCGTCAGTCGCCCCATCATCTTCGCGGTCGGGTCGCCGAGCCGCCAGGCTACCCAGCCGTGGCTGAACTCGTGGATCGTGAGCCCGAACAGAATCGCGGGCGCGGAGAGAATGATGCCCTGGAAGTCGAACATCAGCCAGCCCTCTGCCGGGCGAGTTTCTGCAGTAGCGCGCGTTCTTCCGACACGGCGCGGATTCTACCGTCCAGACGCGCGAAAAGCAATTCATCCAGAATCTCCCGGTACCTCGGCCCCGGCGCCAATCCCAGACCGCGCAGGTCCGCGCCGGTCGCGGCGATGCGTACCTTGCTGTAATCGTCCAGAAATGCGCGGATGTTCGCGCTCACGGCCTTCGTTTCCAACACAGCCAGAATCTGCAACGCCGGCTCAGGTACGGACCGGAGCGTCCTGTAGACCTCGCTGGGCATCGGCTTGTGCCTGAGCTTGTGCTTGAGCTCCGCAAAGCCCGCCACCGCTTTGGCCGCGTCCCGCTCTTCCTTGCGGATGGGGAAACGTTCGGTCAGCGGCAACACGCTGAGCCAGTAGATGAACAGAAGGGATGAATCGGGAAGGGATGAAGGCGGAACCGCGCCCAGCCGAGCGAACGCGCGCATGAAACCGGCGGGCGGAGTCCAGCGCCAGGCGGCCTCCAGTACCCGTTCGCGGACGAGCATCTTGACCATCGGCACCGCCAGCGGTTCGGCGCAGATGAGCCGTAGTTCATACAGAATCCGTTCCGGTGTGAGAAACGCAGGCAGGCGCTGCTCAATCGCCGCGCGCATCGGCGCGAGCGTGCCCGGCTCAATCTCGAACCCGAGGCGGACGGCGAACCGGATGCACCGGAAGATGCGGGTCGGGTCGTCGATGAAGCTGCGGGCGTGGAGAACTCGAACCTGACGCGATTTCATGTCGGCTCGGCCATCGAAGGGGTCGATGAATGCGCCGAACGAAGCCGGGGTAATCTCCATGGCCATCGCATTGATGGTGAAGTCGCGACGACCGAGGTCACCGACGATGCTCGCGGGCCTGACTGTCGGGAGCACAGCCGGCGTCGCATAGGTCTCGGCCCGGGTCTGGGTGATATCGATATGCACCGGGGTCGGGGATCGGGGATCAGGGGCCGGGGGCAGAATGACGGAGCCGGACAAGAAGCGCGCGTGATAGACAAAGCGGCCGCCAAGCTCCTTGGCGACCGCCGCTCCGAACTCATGCGACTTGTCTTCGACCGCGATGTCGAGGTCCGGCAATTGGACGACGGAGGACGGTCTCCGGTCTCCTGTCTCCTGTCGTTCTCGCGTCTGACCGAGCAACAGGTCACGCACCGGGCCGCCGACAAGGAACGACCGCGTGCCAAGGTGGTGCGCAATCTCACCCAGCCGTTCGAGCAGGCTACGCTGCCCACTCGGGACCCGATCCGAAATCGCCGAGCCGATTTCGGTCATGTCCCGCGTGGCGAGGAAACCGGACTTTGTCCTTTGGACCTTGTCCTTCGTACTTGCGCGCTGCAAGCGCTGCTCAGAATCCCATGCTGCGGGCGATGTCTTCTTCTTTGCCGTGGAGCTTTATCTTCCCGAAGCGGTCTTCGTACTTCTTGATGTTGTCGGACAGGGCATTGTGCAACAGGGTGGCGTGCTGCGGGGTCATCACGATGCGTGAGAACACCTTGGCCTTGGGCAGGCCGGGCAGGATGCGGGCAAAGTCGATGATGAACTCGGACGCCGAATGGGCGATGAGGACGAAATTCGAATAGACGCCCTCGGATTCCTTCTCTCCTATCTCAATCTGGACCGGCGGTCCCTGCTGTGCTGGACGATTCTCTTCCTGAGGCATGATGACTCCTTTGGCGGACATTCTAGAGGCAGAGGCAGGAGAGTCAAGGCGAGGGCCGGCAGACCCAGGCGATGCTGGAGGCGAGCAGCGAGAGTGCAGAGCGCAGAACTCCGGATGCTCCAGCTTCTGCCTTCGCCCGACCCGCGATTGCGTTCCGTCTTGACAACGGGGCACAGGATGGTATAACTCAAGTCCGATGCGGGATGACGGGGACTGCACCGCGCCCCGTCAGACTCAGGCGCTCCGTCGCTCTGTCCCCGGCTTTTCCCACTCGGACCGCAAACCCCAAGGAGGTAAGGGATGAACAAACTCGCGGTATCGCTTGTATGTTTGACGTTGGCCGGAATCGTCGTGGGCCAGTCCTGGCAGACCGGGCCTACAGCGCCGTTTCCATACGGTCGTTTCGACGGCGAGTACTTCCCGGGCACGGCCAGAGTCTACTTTCCCGGCGGCCGCCTCGGCTACTCCACGACGTCCGGCGAGGTCTACAGCTACACGCCCGCGACCGGAGTTTATGCCGACGACAGTGTGAGCATGCCTGTGCCGGTATCCAACTACGATGTCTGTCTCCTGCGCGACAACCATGACGTGCTCAACGGCGATACGTTCGGTCTCTACATCGTTGGCGGCCGCCGCGACAGCTATCCCAACTACGTTGACTCGCTTCAGGTTTACTACCCCGTGAGCAATACTGCCGTCATGCTCTCCACCGACCAGTTCCCGGGGCGTTGTGACAGCTGGATAACCGTTGCCCAATCTTCCATCGTGTACGACAACGTCATCTACACTGTCGGAGGGTTCAGCGATTCCGCTTCCAAGACATCGGGTCAGACCTGGTCCTTCAACCCGCTCGCTTCGGCCGGTTCGCGCTGGTCGCAGCTCAAGGACATGCCGCTGGCTCGGGCGTACCCGATTGTCGCGACGGTCGACTCATTCCTCTACGTCTGCGGCGGCGACACTTGGTCGACCTCAATGCTGTATCCGCGTTCCGAGTGCCAACGGCTTAACCTCAACGACACATCAGCCGGCTGGACCATGGTTGCCAGGATGCCCGATTCGAACTCCCAGGTGCGGGCCTTCGGATTCAACTCCAACGACCCGAGCGGCTTCGCGGGCGACATCATCGTTGCCGGGCGCGGGATGTGGCCCTACGAGTCGTCTAACTGCTACATCTATCACACGGCGACCGACACGTGGGATACGTTCCCCAGACTCAACCAGCGCCGCCGCAACTACGCCGGCGTGTTCATCCCGGCAGCGGCGGGCGGCACGGGCGTTCCCGGCATCTGGGTGTTTGGCGGACGCCAGGACCTGGACACGAGCTACTTGACGATCAGCGAGTACTGCGGCTTGAACATCCCCACCCATGATGTGGGAGCAACCCAGATACTTGCGCCCCGCGATACGGTTGACTCCGGCGCAACGGTCACGCCGCGGGCCGTGGTCCACAACTTCGGTTCATCGGGAGAAACGCTTGACGTCCGGCTCGTCATCGGCAGCGGCTACGCCGATACCGTGTCGCTCACGCTCGCGCCCGGCGCGATTGATACGGCCGAATTTGCGGACTGGACTGCGCTCGATCTCGGCACGTTTGCGGTGACCTGTTCCACGATGTTATCAGGTGACCTCGACACGGCCAACGACGCGGCCCGCGGCTCGGTCTTCGTCAGCCCGTTCACCGGCATCGCCGACCGGAGCAGACTACCCGGAGTTTTCTCGCTGGACAGGGTCGCACCGTGCCCGTCCGTGGACCGGGCAGTTCTCCGCTTCGGCGTCCCGCGCCAGACACCGGCGACGCTGAGAATCTACTCCGCAGCCGGTACGGTAATACGGACGATCTGCAGTTCGCGGCTGGCTCCGGGCCGCTACTCGTTCGTTTGGGATGGCCGGGACGGCAACGGCCGCATCGCCGGGGCCGGTATCTACCTGGCGCGGTTCGAGGCCGGTGGCTTCACCGCCACGCGCAAGCTTGTTCTGCAAAGGTAAAGAAACATGTCGTCACGCTACCGACCTCAAGTTGTCAGCACCGTTGACGTCACCAAGTCGGGAGGTAAGATGAGAGCAACCAGCAGTAGAGCACACAGGCTGGCCGTGTGCGTGGCCGTCGCGGCGTGCATTGGAACCGCTTCAGCGGATTGGGTCACGACCACGGTGCCAGTAGGGAATACGCCTTGGGCCGGAGCCGTGAACCCGGTGACCAACAGAACCTACGTCGCCAACTTCAACAGCAACAACGTGGCAGTGATCGACGGCGCGACCTACAACGTGACACTGGTAGGCGTCGGTTCGAACCCCGCTGCCGTGGCGGTGAACCCGGTTACAGACAAGATCTATGTTGCGAACTCGGCGAGCGGCACGGTTACGGTGATTCAGGGCGGGACCAACGATACACTGCAGGTTACCGTTGGCCTGAGACCCAATGCGGTGGCGGTGAACGCCGTGACCGACAAGGTTTACGTTACCAACAGCGGCAGTGATGACGTGACCGTCATTGACGGCGCGACCAACGTCACGACCACCGTGCCCGCGGACTCCAGTCCCTGCGCCGTAGCCGTGAACCCGGTCACGAACAGAATCTACGTGACCAACTACAACAGCGCCGACGTTACGGTCATCAACGGCGCAACCAACGACACAGCGCTCGTACCCGTCGGTCTGCTGCCCAATGCCGTGGCGGCAGACGTGGTCACCAACAAGGTTTACGTCACCAACAGCGCAGGCAACAGCGTGACCGTTGTTGACGGCGCGACCAATGGCACGGCCACCGTACCGGCAGGAATCACACCCTATGCGGTGGCCGTGAATCCTGTCACTAACAAGGTCTACGTCGCGAACTACCTAAGCAACAGCGTCACGGTCATCGACGGTGTGACGAACGACACGGCCTTGGTCGCCACGGACTCAAGCCCCTGGGCCGTCGCGGTCAATCCGGCCACCAACAAGGTCTACGTTGCGAACTGGCACGGGGATAGTGTGACTGTAATCGACGGCGCGACGAACCGCACGGAGGCATTGGCCGTCGGGACAGGTCCTTTCGCCGTCGTCGTGAATCCGGTCACCGGCAAGGCCTTCGTGCTGAACTACCACAGCAACGATGTGACGGTCATCGACGGCGCGAGCAACGACACCGCCTCGGTGTGCGGCGGTGCGTCCCCGAAAGCCGTGGCGGTGAACCCGGTTACCGACAAGATTTACGTCGCGAACTATGGCAGCGGCAATGTGTCGGTGATTGACGGCGCGTCCGGCGACACCGCCACCGTGGTCGCCGGCACGGGCCCCATTGCCGTGGCGGTGAACCCGGTCACCGACAAGATCTACGTCGCGAACTACGGCAGCGGTAATGTGTCGGTGATTGACGGCCCGACCAATGACACCGCTACGGTGACCACCGGTGCAAACCCCGATGCTGTGGCGGTGAATCCGGTCACCAACAAGGTATACGTTGCGAACGGCGGCAGCAACAACGTCACCGTGGTCGACGGTGTGACCAACGCCACAACCAACGTGGCCGTCGGTTCGTGGCCCGCTGCCGTGGCGGTGAACCCGGTCACCAGCAAGATCTACGTCGCGGACGAGACCAGCCGCAGAGTGACAATCATCGACGGTGCCACCAATGACACAAGCAGTGTCGCCGCGGGTTTGTATCCCTATGCCCTCGCGGTGAACCCGGTCGCCAACAAGATCTACGTCGCGAACTACGCCGGCAACAACGTGACCGTGATCGACGGCGTGACCAACGTTACATCCACTTTGGCCGTCGGCACGAACCCCGATGCCGTAGCAGTGAACCCGGTCACCAACCGGATATACGTCGCGAACGACGGCAGCAACAACGTGACCGTGATTGACGGCGCGACCGACACCATGGCTACGGTTCCCGCCGGCACAGAACCATTTGCGGTGGCGGTGAATACGATTACCAACAAGGTCTACGTCGCGAACAACGGTGACAGCAGCGTAACAATGATCGACGCTGCCACCAACTCCGCGACCACGGTGGCCGTCGGCCCGGAGCCCATCGCGGTCGCGGTGAACCCGGTAACCGGCAGAATCTACGTCGCGAACAACGGGGACAGCAGCGTGACAGTGATAGCGGATGCGCCGGTGAACGACACGAAAGTGCGCGCGGCATTCAATCCGCTGCCGGGGGATACGACTTCGTTCAATCGTCCGACGCTTACCGGCAAGGCAGTGAATCGCTCGTCGCCCGCCGGGACTGCGATGATGGGCGTGTGCAACCGGCTGGGCACGGCTCAGAGGGCGTGGAGCTGGGCGAACGTCACCAGCGGTGCGGGAACCGACTCTATCATGTGGTCCTACAACTGGGGCACCGACTCCCTGATTCCAGGCGAGAACTTCATCTGCTGCGTGCCGCTCGAGGCCCAGGCCGCGACTCCGAACGACCTCGGGTTGGGCTCGCCGTTCGCCGGTAACATTGAGGTCTACCCGGTGTATCGTGTCGGACTCGCGCCCGGACTTGCGGGAACGATAAGTACCAGGCTCCAAGCGGCGAAGCTGCCGACCATCGTCCGCGGCGTGCTGTTGACAGGAGACCGGGGACAGAAGACAGGAGACCGGACGGAACTGCTCGACGCAGCCGGGCGGAAGGTAATGGACCTTCATCAAGGCGCGAATGACGTGAGCCGCCTCGCGCCGGGGGTGTACTTCATCCGTCAGGCGTCGAGCGTGAGGCGTCAAGCGTCTAGCGTCACGAAGGTCGTGCTGGCGAAGTAGTTGGCAACCATGAGAGCGCCTGTGTTGATATTCTGCCTGTGCATTCTGCTGGCAGGTGTGGCGAGAGCTGATTCGCTCTACTTCCGGCGCATTGGCAGATTGGGCGCCGGGACAACAGAGGACGTAGCCGTAGCCGGGCAGTACGCCTATGTCGCTGGGGATTTCGGCGGGTACGATGGCTTGCATGTCATTTCCATAGCCGACCCGCACAATCCCGTCGAAGTTGGTCGGTGTTCCACGCTATCTGGGTCGCGCTGTGTCGCTGTGAGTGGCATGTATGCATACTATGGAGAGGACACAGCCGGTCTACGGGTCATCTCTGTTTCCGATCCCACACACCCGGTCGAAGTCGGACGTTGCAGCTCTCTTCATTGGCCTTTCTCCGTAGCGGTCAGAGGGGACTACGCCTACGTGCTCGATACGGCCGGTCTCGGTGTCACCTTGATCAGCGACCCGTCGCATCCGGCCGTGGTTGGGCGCTGCAGCGGGCCACCGGGACCGATGGCGGCGCCGCGGTGTGTCAGGGTCGTCGGAGATTGCGCCTACACGGTGTATGATTATGCGGGCGGGCTGCGCGTTGTCTCAGTCGCTGACCCGACGCATCCGGTTGAGGTCGGACACTGGCCACTTGGCCGGGCCTGGGGTCTTGCCGTGAACAACGGCCTTGCCTACGTCTCATCCGACCTCACCTTCCTGGTCCTGTCTGTATCCGACCCGACAAATCCGGTCGAGGTCGGACGACTCGATTCTGTGGGAGCGCCGACGGCGATGTCGTTGACCCACGGTTATGTCTTCTGCTCGAACGAAGGGGGAGTTGGATTACAGGCTATTTCAGTAGCGGACCCGGCGCATCCGGCCTATGTGGGCTACTTTGGGGGCTCTTTCAGCATGTCCGCTGCCGCTGACGGGGACTATGTCTATGATGGCGATGACGGGCTGACCATATATCAATTCTACCAACTTGGCGACCTTGACATCGACAACGACTCGCTCGATGTCGTAGCCGACACGCTTCGACTGCGGTATCCGTTATCCGGTGTCCGCACGACGGGCAGCCAGTGTGCCATCGGCGCGTTCGTCCTGGCAAACACCAGCGCGTCATACAACCCGGACTCGATCGATGGCCCGAGTGTGTCCCCCGTAGATTCCATACGCTTCACTTGCTCGCTTGCCGGCCCGGGCGGGACCATCGACAGCATCCTTGTTCCCAACTTGCCTACGTTTCTTGCTCAAGGCCAGACCGTGGTCTGCACCTTGGCAGCATACATGCCGTTGAATCTTAGAGACGGTGACTACACAGGCTCACTCCTAATCAGCGGCAAGGACACGGCCGGCCTGCAGGTGTATGAGAGTTGCTACGTGTCGGTCAGGAAGCTGGGCGACATCGACGTGGACAACGACTCGCTGGATGTTGTCGCCGACACAGTACGGCTGCGGGAGACGTGCACGCCTTCCCGGTCATTCCGACCGAGCCACGAGGTCGCGAAAGGAGGAATCTCGACCGAGAGTTCCCTCGATTCGCGCCACTCGCTCGCGGTGACGGCAGGATCGCGTCTGGAGAGCGCTCTTGGCGAGTTCGTCCTGGTAAACACGAGTGCCTCTAGTAACCCGGACACGTCCGATGGCCCGAGCCGGTCACCGGTAGACTCATTCGGCTTCTTCGGCAAGCTCACAGGGCCGGGCGGTACTATCGACAGCCTCCTCATCCGAAACCTGCCCGGTTCGCTGGCGCAGGGCCGATCCGTGACCTGCACGCTTGCGGTCTACGTGCCGGATAGTCTTTCCATAGGCGACTACTCCGGCCCGATATTCATGGCGGGGTTTGATTCAATACACTGCCAGATATCAGCGGTAGTTTACGCGCATCTGCACAAGAGCAAGAGGGAAGCACTCGGAGACTTGGACGTTGACCCTGACTCTCTGAACGTGGTGCATGACACCATGAACCTGCACACCCAGCCGGCAGGGCCGGTATATCATCCTTATGCCAAGGCCGAGTTCATGCTCGTCAACACCAGCAGCGCGTACAACCCTGATACTACGGATGGGCCCAGCCGCTCACCGCTCCGACAGGTCAAGGTTGAGGCTGAGGTTGAGGCGCAGAACAGGACCACAAAGTCCCGGTCCGCGTTTCACTCTTCTGACTTCACTCTTCACTCTTCGTCTGCCGCTGACAGCGTCTACGTTCTCAATCTACCGGAGTCGTTGGCGATTGGTCAGGCGGTTCAATGCACGCTGGCACTCGTCTTCCCGGTCGGCGAGTCGCTCGGCAGCCATTCGGGATGGGTCATAGTCAGCGCCATAGACACGCTGGGCTATCAGGTCCGGGACAGCTTCTTCCTCAAGGTGACTGGGCCGCAACCACGGCAGAGCCTCGACTCGCTCCGGGTCGCGCCGATACCGTTCAAGCCGCACACGCACCCGGAGCAGGATGCCATCCACTTCCAGGGGCTGAGTGCGGGGGCCCGGGTGACTATCTACGACAACTCAGGGCAGTCGGTCTGGAGTGCAACCGAACACGGCGACGGCCATCTGGCGTGGGACGCCAAGGTAGCCAGTGGCATTTACGTGTATCTGATCGTCACGGCCGACGGCAAGTCGAGCAAGGTCGGGAAGCTGTCGGTGATCCGTTAGGGGCGACAATGAGAACACCATTACTCGTAATCTCGCTTGGCCTGCTGCTGGTCGGCGCTGCGCCGGCTCTGGATTCTCTCAACGTCCGGCTAGTCGGTCACTGCAGCACGCCCGACGTGGCTCAGGGCGTGGCCGCGATGGCGAGCTATGCCTATGTCGCGGATCTCGATTCCGGACTGCGGGTCATCTCGGTTGCGGACCCGGCGCATCCCACGGAGGTCGGTCACTGCGCCACGCCTGGCCGCGCGTGGCGCGTGGCGGTCAGCGGGTCGTATGCCTACGTCGCGGATCGGCCCGGTGGTTTGTGCGTTATATCGATTGCTGACCCGGTGCACCCGGTCGAAGTAGGGAACTGCGACTCGACGCTCAACGCCGTTGGCGTAGCGGTGAGCGGAGACCACGCCTACCTCGCGGGCGGCGATTCGGGGCTGCGGGTTATCTCGATTACCGACCCTGCTCATCCGGTCGAGGTCGGGTACTTCGACACGCCGGGGAATGCTAATGACGTGGCGGTCGACGGGGACCTTGCCTACGTCGCAGGTGGTGATTCGGGGCTGCGGGTGATTTCGGTCGCCAACCCGGCACATCCGGTGGAGGTCGGATTCTGCGTCACGCTGGGAGAGGGTTTGAGCGTAACCGTCAATGGGGAGTATGCCGACTACTCCGATGGCGGTTCCGGGCTACGGGTCATCTCGGTTGCCGACTCGGCGCATCCGGTGGAGTTGGGACACTGGGGGCCAGGTTACCCGAACTACGTCCGAGCCGCGGCGGTGATAGGGGATTTTGCCTACGCCGCATCCGACATGAGTCCCGTGAGAGTGATTTCGATTGCCGACCCGGCAAACCCTGTCGAGGTAGGATACTACAACAGCGGTGCCTTGGCACTGGGCGTGGCCGTCGCCGGCGACTACGCCTATGCAGCGCTGTCCGCTGGCGGGCTGCTGATATTTCAGTACTACGGCGGCGGAGTAGAGGAAGAGCCCAGCGCAGAACTACGAACTGCGTCACGCATGCCGACAGTCGCACATGGCGCGCTCTTCGTGCCCGAAGCCACAGGCCAAAAGCCGCAGGCCGCAAGCCTGATGGATGCAGCGGGGCGGAAGGTGATGGACCTGCATCCGGGTGCGAATGACGTGCGGGCGCTGGCGCCGGGGGTGTATTTCGTCAGGGGCGAGGGACGAGGGATAGGGGACGAGGGACCTATCCGCAAGGTCGTGGTCACGCGTTAGCTGGAATCCGCCGCAGGATAAGCAGGCCCGGTAGTCGGCCTCGGTCGCCGAAACAGGCGGCTCTTGGGGCTTGGAATCCGGCAGAGCAGGTCACTGATAGCAATCGGTGCGGCTGGGCGAGCCCAAGGTCACATAACTAACCGCAATGTGCCATGTTAGGTACCGTACGGCTCGTCTGATTCGACCTTCCGGGAACCACGGCGGGAACCGTCCCGGGAACGGTTCCCGGGGTGGTTCGGACCGTGGTTCTGGACCCGGTTTCCGGCGCGAGTCTGACCGCGAATTCCATCGCGTCTGGGAGTGTGGTTCGCGGGCAGAATGCCACTGTGACTTGGAAGTTGAGTCGAAGCGCGATTGGTAGAACCTCTGCCACGGCGACTTGGAAGGTCTGTTGCAGGGCCTCTCGCGGTTCGACTTGCGGGTCGGTTTCCGACGCGGTTTGCGAGGTGAGTCGTGCCGCGACCTGCGCGGCGAGTCGCAGAGTTCGATTCCAAACCAGGCGTCGGCCAGTCGGTAGAGGGGAGAGGCAAGGCAGAAGCCGGGGCGCATGAGGCGTCCCGGCTGAATCAACTTAGGGCCAGGCGTTTCGCACAGTGGAACAGGGCAGGTCCCGTTCCTAAGAAGCCGTCACCGGACTAGCGCAGCTTCTTCTTGTGGCGCATCGCCTTGATGCGCTTCTTATACTTGTGGCGCCGGATCTTAGACAGCTTGCGCTTTCGACCACAAGGCATCTATTGGCCTCCCTTCATGAGACTTGCTTTCAGGAGCCGCGAGGCTTTGAATACCGGCACGCGCCGTGGCGGGATGTTCACCGGTTCCTTGGTCTTGGGGTTGCGGGCGACTTTGGGCTTGCGGAGCTTGGTGGACATTACGCCGAAGCCTCTGATTTCTATGCGGTTTCCTTCGAGCAGCATCTTACACATCTCGTCGATGAACATCTGGACGAGTTTGCCGACGTCACGTTTGGTGATGTTGGGATGGACCTGGCGGGAGATTGTCTCGACCAGGTCGGCCTTTGTTATCGTCATGCCTGCCCTCCTCTAGCCACAGGTACTGCAACTGTGCGAACTGCAATGGCCGCAAGACTTAGACGACGATGATGACACTCTCTTCTCGGCCCCGGCTACGGCAAACGCCGAGAAGCAGCGCGTGAGCTTTCCTGCACCGCATTTGGGACAGACAAGCTCATCCTCGTCGCGCTTGCTCAGTACGAGTTCCTCAAATTCGTGGTTGCAGATGTCGCAACAGAACTCACGAATTGGCATAAACGATTATAGGACAATGACTTTTGCGTGTCAAGGCCGGTCTTTTGGCTAAGTTGCAGGCTGGTGGGTAGTTGGCGCAGATTGAGGATTGGGATAGAGCGGAGTTCAGAAGCCAGAAACCAGAATTTGCGCCGGACGGAAGAGGACAACCGCAGGTGACGCAGATGTCCGGGCAGATGAGCCACGAAAGAACCGGAGCGGAGAAGAGTCCACAGATTACGCAGATTGAGGACTCAAAGAAATCAGAATTGACGAAGGACGAGGGACGATGGACGGAATGACGATCTGCTACTCGTAGCGCAGCGCTTGTATCGGGTTAAGCCGCGCGGCGCGCGAGGCGGGGTAGATGCCGAAGAAAATGCCGACCCCGGCGGAGAAGCCGACGCCGACGAGTATGACCCAGAGCGGCGCGGCAGCGTGGAGATGTGCCGTGACTTGAACCACTTTGGCGATGCCGATGCCCAGAGCGACGCCGATGGCGCCGCCGACAATCGAGAGCATCACCGCCTCAAGCAGGAATTGCCATAGCACGTCCTGGTTGGTCGCGCCCAGCGCCTTGCGCAGGCCGATTTCGCGCGTACGCTCGGCCACTGCTACAAGCATGATGTTCATGATGCCGATGCCGCCCACGAGCAGGGAGATGGCGGCGACCGCGATCATCACGAGATAGGCTACCCGCGTGATATTGCGATAGATATCGCGGATGGTGTCCTGGGTGCTGATGCCGAAGTCGTCCGGTTTGTCGTAGCCGAGTTTGTGCCGGCGGCGCATCAGTTCGCGGACTTCGTCGATAGCCTTTTCGAGCGCCACGCCTTTCTTCGGCATGGCCGCCACCGAGACGCTGTATTGGATCTCTCCAAATCCGCGGCCGGGCGCGAAGTCTTTCTCGAATGTCGTTATCGGCACGATGATGACATTGTCCTGGCTCTGGCCGAGGAAGCTGCCCTTGCGGGCGAGCACGCCGATGATGATGTAGCTCTTCCCATCCATTACCAGCCGCTTGCCGAGCGGGGTCTCATAGGGGAAGAGGTTGTCGACGATGTAGCCGCCGACCACGCAGACCTGGTGGCGACGCAGGCTGTCGTCGGAGTTGATGAACCGGCCCGTCTCGACTGAGTAGTTGCTGACGACTGAAAGCGCCGGGGTGGAGCCGCTCACCTCGACGTTGGTTACCTTGTTGCCGCGCCAGGTTATCTTGCTTATCGTGCGGCCGCGCGAGGGCGCGACCTTGTCGATGGTCGGCAACTCGGCGATGGCAGACGCGTCGTCCATCGTCAGGTTCGGACGTCGGTTTATCTCGTCCCAGTCGAGGCGGCCCATGCCGAAGGCAAACTTCTGGATGAAGAGGGTATTGGAGCCGAGCGACGATATCTGCTTCTCGACTTCGTAGTTCATGCCCTGGATGAGGGAGACGATAGCAATGACCGTCATCACGCCGATGATGATGCCGAGCGCGGTCAGGAACGAGCGCATGCGGTGGGTGCGGAAGGTCTCGAGCGAGAGGCGGACCAGTTCAATCAGGCGCATGGTGAGAGGAAAGGACAAAGTAACAAGGACAAAGGACAAAGCAAGCGGAAAGGACAAAGTCCGAACCCACGCAGTGCCCGCCTTTTCTACTTTGGACTTGCTTTGTCCTTTGTACTTTGTCCTTAGTACTTGCTCTGGTCATGAAACGATTTTCCCATCGGCCAAGTGGATAATGCGGCGGGCGTGGTTCGCAACGACTTGGTCGTGAGTGACCAGGATGATTGTGTTTCCCTGCTCGGCGAGGGACCCAAAAAGGCGCATTATCTCGACGCCGGTCTTGGAGTCGAGGTTGCCGGTCGGCTCGTCCGCGAGCACGACCGAAGGCCGGTTGGCGAAGGCGCGGGCGATGGCTACGCGCTGCATCTCGCCGCCGGAGAGCTCGTTAGGGTTGTGCGTTCTGCGTTCCTTGAGGCCGACCATGTCCAGCAACTCGGCCGCACGCACCTGTCGCTCGTGGACCGGGATGCCGGCATAGAGCATCGGGAGCTGGACGTTGGCCTGGGCCGAGAGGCGCGGCAGCAGGTTGAACGACTGGAACACGAAGCCGATTTCCCGGTTGCGGAGATGGGCCAGCTCGATGTCATCGAGGGTCGAGATGTCGCGGTCGTTGAACCAGTAGCGGCCCGATGTCGGCGTGTCGAGGCAGCCGAGCAGGTGCATGAGCGTGGACTTGCCCGAGCCGGACGGACCCATGAGGGCGACGTACTCGCCCTTCTCGATTTCAAGCGTGACACCGTCCAGGGCCGGGACTTCGACCGTGCCGGCGAGGTAGGTCTTTCTAATGTCGTCGGTGCGAATCAGCATGAGGGGACAGGACGAATTCTTGAGGACAAAGGACAAAGCAACGAGAAAAGGACAAAGTCATAACCCGCGCAGCGTGCGCATTTCCCACTTAGGATTTGCTTTGTCCTTTCCACTTTGTCCTTTGTACTTTTCTCAGTCGGGCATGCTGTCTTTGGCCGGCTTGGCCGTGACCCGGTCGCCGTCGGTCAGCTTGGTGAGAGTCTTGTATGGGCCAGTGATGATTTCGTCGCCCAGCTTCAGGCCGTCCGTGACTTCGAGCTGGGTCTCGCTCGTCTTGCCGGTGCGGATGGGCGTCAGCACGGCCTTGCCGCCTTTGACCAGGAACACCGTCTCGGTTTCCTTGCCTTTGACGTCGCGGCGGCCGGAAGCCTGCACCGGGATGACGAGCACGCTGTCGAGCTTGGCGGTCGTTATCTCGGCGCGGCAGTTCATGCCCGGGCGCAGCGACGGGGCAGTGCTGTCGAGCGTCACCTCGACCTCGAACGTCGTGGTCTGCTGAGTGGCGCTGAGTACGTTCTGGGTCGGCATGTAGGCGATGTTGGTGACATGTCCGGCAAACGAGGTGTCGGGCAGGGCATCGATGAAGACCTGGGCCGGCTGGCCGAGCGCGACCGAGACGACGTCGGCTTCGTCGACGTCGATGAGCGCCTGCATCCGCGACAAGTCGGCGAGGACCATCAGCACTGTACCGGTGTAGTTCATCGTGCCGATCATCACCGCCTCGCCTTCTTCGATGTTCCGTTGGGCGACGGTGCCGGATATCGGTGCACGAATGACCGTCTTGTCGTACTCATCAGCCGCCTGGTCGTACTGTGCCTTGGCCATCTCATAGGCGGCGCGGGACGCCTCATATTCCTCGGCCGAGACCAGTTTTGCCGTGTTCAGACTTTCGACCCGGGCATAGCTCAGCCGGGCCTGCTCCAGGCGGGCCTGGGAGAGCAGCATGTTCGCTTCGTAGCTCTTGCGGTCGAGCACGAGCAGGGTGTCGCCGGCGTTTACCCATTGGCCCTCTTTCACCGGCAGCTTGTCGACCGTGCCCATCACCTGGGCCTGCAGGCTCACCTGGTCCTTGGCGCGCAGCGCTCCGGTCGCCGACACTTTGGAGAGGATGGAACCGTGCTTCACTTTCTGGGTTTCGACCTCGGTGCCGCCGCTGGTCTTGCTCTTCAGGTTGGCCATGACGATGAGGCCGAGTACGACCACGACGGCGGCTACGATGACAATTGTGCGCGTGCGCCTCTTCATGTGGTTTCCCTTCTATTTGGTCTCGGGCCGCGTGCGGCCAAGCAGGTAGCTGATCTGCGCCGCCCGGACGTAGGTGTTGGTCAGCGCCGTGATGTAGGTCGCGTTGGCCTGTTCGAGCGCGGTCTCGACGCTGAAGAAGTCGATGAGCGAGATGGCACCGAGCCGTTGCTGTTCGGTCGCCAGGCGGTACAGTTCCCGGTTCAGGTCGAGGTTGGCCTTGGCGTACTCGTAGGTCTGCTGGGCTTCCTGGTAGCCGAGAATCGCGGTTGTAGCCGACGCGCGGAGTTGGTAGCGGGCGGATACGTCCGCCGCTCTCGCCTGGCGGGAGCCGGCAATCGCGCTGGTGATATTCAGCGCGTAGGTCTTGACGTCGAGCAGCGGGAAGTTGAGCCCGATGCCGGTGGTCACCACGTCGTTGTTGTCCCAGTCCTTGATGCTCTTCGGCATGCTCGGGTTCGGAGTAACCGAGCTGCCGTACTGCGAACGCCAGAAGACCGAGACCGAGGGGAGTATCCCGCCGATCGTGCCGATTTCGCTGATGGTGGCGGCGGTGCTGGCGTTCCTTGCCTGCTTGACCGACGGGTTCTCTTTCTCGATCTGAGTCAGCAGTTTGTCCGGGTCATCGACCACGAGCGCGGCGGGTGCGGCCAGCGACTCGGTCGGCTGGATGACGACGTTCTCGCTGATGCCGGCCGTGGCCAGAAACGCGGCGTTGGCCGTGGCGAGTCCGCTGTTGGCCGAAATCAGGTTTATCTTCGCCTGGGACTGCGCGACCTCGGACCGCATGACGTCAATCCGTGACGCTGCACCGAGCCGCAGCTTCTCCTGGTTCAGCCGCAGGTTATCGCTGGCGCGGTCCAGCGCCGACGACGCCGCGTCGCGCAGCAGCCGCGAGCCGAGCAGGTTGAGGTAGCCCGACGTGACGTCGTAGATGAGCCTGGCCTCCTTGTCCTGCGCATCGTAGCTGTAGTAGCCGGCGTTGACGAACGAGTTGGCCGCCCCGGCAAAGACCTGCGGGTCGAACACGACCTGGCTGACAGTCAGACTTCCGGTCCAACCCTTGGTGGTATCCGGGCCGAGCGGCGACTTCGTGATGGAGTTGCCGTAGTCCAGCGAGCCGCTCGGGTAGGGCAGCAGGGCGTTGATGCCCTGGCCGATCCGGACGCCCTCGGTCAGCCGGGAAGCCGATGCCTCGGTCCGCGCCGGGCTGTGCTTTGTCGCCATGTCCAGCGCCTGGCCGAGCGAAAGCCGGAGCGTGTCCGGCGACGCGGAAATGAGTGAGAAGAGTAACAGCAGCATGAATTACCTCCCGCCTGCGGTCATGCCGAGCAGCGATAGCACCAGCATCACGACCAGCCACACGGCGAAGACAAGCGTGTAGGATTTCGAACTCTTGACGCCGAACACGACCTGCAGCCCGATCGCGACCAGCACGAACCGCCAGAAATCGAAGATGTCGAGTTGGCTCAGCAGTGCCTTCAGGAACGGCTGTTTCAGGTTCGGCGCCGCCATCAGCAGACTGGTCGTCACCTCGGACGAATGCTTCAGCAGAACCAGTCCGCTGCGGACAATGACCGCCGGCACCATCACCAGGCCCGCGTTACAGACGATGGCCCAGGCGCGTTTGAAGTCGCTCGCGGCCCCGAACAACGGCAGGCCCACGTTGTAGACCACGGCAAGGAACAAGAACGCGATGATGCCGACAAACAGCGCGCTGATCGCGGGCACGCCATAACGCATGGCCGGGCTGGAGTAGAACTTCTCCATGCCCGCGGTGGCCTTGTCGATCTGTTCCTGCGGCACGTTGCGATCGCGCATGCGCTCCACAGCCGCCTGCCGCTGTTTGCCCCAGTCCACGTAGTGACTTGAAACGACGACGAACAGCATGTTGAAGACCAGTACGATCACCAGCGGGATGAGCCAGGTCGGCTTCTCTTTCAGACGGGCGAAGGCTCGACTGGGCGAAAGGTAAATGTCTAACATGATTGCTCCTCTTATTCGGAATCGGATAGTCCAGAATTGAGAATCCGGAAACTAGAATTCATGATGTGCCGACACTCTTGATTCCGGACTGTGCGTTCTGGATTCAGGATTATCCGTCTCCTATCTGGTCTTGTCCTTCAGGGGCTTGCTCACGCGGCCGGTGTGCTGGGCGTCGTGCCGGTGTTGAGGCCAGAGCGTATTCGCGGCCGGGCCGTCGCCGCGGAACGCGTACAGGCCGCCGTCCCATGAGCCGACGTAGACCGTGCCGTCCGGCGCGATGGTGGGGGCTGATGTGTAGTAGACGTCCTTGTGACCGGTGGCCACCTGACGGGTCCATAGCATGCGGCCGTTCGCGGTCAGGGCATAGAGAGTCCCGTCATCGGGCAGGAAGTAGACCGTCCCTTTGTCGCTGGCCGCGGCCGTCCCGACAAGGATGTCCTCCGCTTCATACTCGACGGTCGGCGTGCCCTGCGGCGTCTTGCGCAGGAGGTAGTCGCCGTCGGTCCCGAAGTAGAACGCGCCGTCGGGGCCGACGACGACCTCGGGCCGGACTTCGTCGCCGTCCGGGACCGGGGTTCGCCACTGTTGCCGGCCGTCCGGGCCAAGGCAGTAGAGGTATCCGTCGGTGTTGCCGACATAGACGGTGTCATTGGCGTCGACAATGGCGGACGCGTAAAAGTACTCGCCCTCGGGCGTGCCGTACGCCCATCGCCGATGGCCACGCGGGTCGAGACAATAGACTGAGTCGGAGGTGACGTAGATCAGACCGTTGGGACCGATGGTCGGCGAGCCCGCGATCTCGTCACCGGCTCTGATGCTCCACTTCTTCTTGCCATCTGGCGCAACGGCGGCAACCTTGCCGCTATCCGTGGTGACGTAGACGGTGCCGTCGGCGCCGATCGCCGGCGTGCAGTAGATCGCGTCGCCCAGATTCAACGACCAGTGCCGCTTGCCGGTTGTGTCCAGGCAGTAGAGGTTCGAATCGAGCGAGCACACGTAGACCCGGTCGCCGCTGACGGCAGCGGAGCCGTAGATCGCGTCCCCGGCCTTGAATGCCCAGCGCTCTCTGCCGCTCGCAGCGCTGATGGAGTGGAACGAGCCGCTCTCGTCGCCGACGTAGATGTTGCCGTGCAGGTCCAAGGTCGGCGACGCGACAATCGGGTCATCGGTCGGGAACATGCCCTTCTGCATGGGCTCGGGCCAGACTTTCACGCTGTAATGTTTGCTCCACGCAGAAACCCGGCCCAGCGAGTCCTTGGCGCGCACGGAAATGGCATAGTCGCCCGGGGTTTTGTACAGGTGATAGCGGCTGATGTCTACCGCGCTTCTCAGCGGTTCGGTCCAGTTGAGGGTGTCGCCGTCGCCCCACGCAATCTGATAGTAGAGCGGCAGCGCGGCACCGGCCGGCGGCAGGATTCCGGCTTCGACCTCGACCACGGTGTCGGCCAGCATCGGAACTACCAGCGAGTCGGGAGCGGGCAGCGGACTTGTCCCAAATATCGCCATCAGCGCGATTGCGAAAGAAGATGTCATTCTAACCTCCAGGTCAGGCAGAAGTCCAAGCCCGGTGCGTCTGAAACCGACCGCTTCGCCAGGAAACCTGCTTTTGCCACTTGAAATAAGAGCCTATAGACTATTGGACGGTATCCGGCTGTCAAGGTTGCGGCGGTTGGCCAGTTCGGCCAGCGCCGTCCGCGCGACCTTAACGTCTTCGGCAATCTGGGCGACTAGTGCTGCCGGGCTGTCGAATCGTCGTTCCGGCCTTATCCTGTCCACCAACCGGAATACGGCGCTGCGCGGCGATTCGGAAAGCTGCGCGTCCAGAAGGTGAGCTTCGATCGAACGGGTTTCCCCGCCGAACGTAGGACGGTGACCGATGTTCAGCAGCGCGTCGTAGGTGCGACCGAGGGTATCAACCCGGCAGATGTAGACACCGTCGGCCGGGACCAGCATTTCCCGTTCGGACGGCAGCAGATTGATGGTCGGGAATCCCAGTTGCCGGCCGGCGCCTCTACCCGGGACGATGCTGCCGCTCATCGCATAGCAGCGGCCGAGCAGCTCAGCCGCCAGGCGCACGTGGCCGAGCAGCAGGTGTTCGCGAATGGTCGTGCTCCGCACGGGCACGCCGTTCAGCAGGACCTCGGGAACGACGTCTACTCTGATGCCGAGTGGCTCAAGGATCCGGCTGAGCAAGCCGGCATCGCCCTTACCCTGTCTGCCGAACCGGTGGTCGTGGCCGATAACGACTGCCGCCGGGTGAAGCGGCTCGACAATGTGACGATAGACGAAGTCCGAACTGTCCAGGTCGCGAAGTTCGGCGTCGAAGCGAAGCAGGTAGATGTACTCGACGCCCAGTTCGGCAAGCAGGATTTCCTTTTCGGCGAGGGTAGACAGGACGTACGTGAAGTCGGGGTAGATGAGCTGTGCCGGCAGCGGGTCGTAGGTCAGGACAGCGGTCAAACCGCCCATCCCGGCGGCGATTTCCGCCGCGCGGCGGATGATGTGCTGGTGCCCGACATGGACGCCGTCAAACGAGCCCATGGCGACAACCAGGGGGATTGTCGATTGCCGATTGCCGATTGTGGATTGACTTTCAGTCGGCATAGATTATTCGTTCGGTACGCAGGTCTGTACCATTTGACACGACCACGGCGAGAAACCTGTGGTCCTCGGTCCGGGCCAACGCAAAGCCGTCAACACCGGATGACATCGGGCCGGCGAACTCGCTCACGATCTTGCCCTGGTACAGGTGTTGCGCCTGAGCAGGGGAGACGGTTATGTGCGGCATCCCGGCCAGCGCGGCGTCGATTGGCACGAGCCGTTCGGTCAGCGCGGCCGCATCGAGCGCATCCGGCGCGGTCGCGTCCTCAATAGTGAACTGCCCCACCTTCGTACGGGCCAGGGACGCGAGTGTCGCAACCGTGCCCAGCGTCTTGCCCAGATCGCGAGCCAGGGCTCGGACGTATGTTCCCGACGATACCCGGCATCGGATTGTCGCGTTCGGCGGTTGCCAGTCGAGCAGTTCCAGTTCGTAGACCGTCACCTTGCGCGACTTGGGGCGGACCTCCTGGCCCCTGCGCGCGAGCCGATAGAGCGGCTGGCCGTCCTGCTTCAAGGCCGAAAAGGCCGGTGGCACCTGCTCGATCTCGCCGGCGAACCGGTTCAATCCGGCCCGCAATGATTCGGCGGAGAGGCCCGTCAGCGGCCCTTCGGCGATCGTCTTTCCGGTGATATCGTCGGTATCCGTCTGCCTTCCGAACAGCACTCCGGCAACGTACTCTTTGGGCAGCCCGAGCAGGAAACGGCTGACCTTGGTTGTCTCGCCTAACAGGACAAGCAACACGCCCGAGGCGAGAGGGTCCAGTGTCCCGGCATGGCCCAATGGAATTGTCGATTGACGATTGTCGAATGTCGATTGGGAAGACAGCAGCCGCTTGATGTGTCGGATGACGTCGTACGACGACATACCGGACGGCTTATCCGCGTTCAACACCCCGCGCATCGGACGAGCCGGACCGATGGAGGTCAGTCCTGTTCTCCGGGCTCGTCCCTGTGCAGCTCGGAGATTATCTCGTTGATATGCATCTCGTGGGCCAGCATGTCGTCGAGAGCGAACCGGAGCTCAGGCAGGACGCGGAACTTTACCATCTGGCCCAAACGGCGCCGGACGTAGCCGCGGGCGCCCTGCAGATGCTCAAAAGACCGCTGCCTTGCGGCCTCGTCCCCCATGATCGAGAAGTACACGGTGGCGTTCTTCAGGTCACGCGAGATGTGGCAACGGGTGACGGTCACAAACCCGATCTTCGGGTCGGAGAGTTCGGTCAGCACGATTTTCGCGACTGTATCTTTGATGGCATCGGCGACTCGTTTGTCCCGGTGTTGCATGGTTGTATTCTAGGGCATGCGGCGCGATTGTAAAGCGACGCCCCGGACCCCAGGACCGACATCAACCGCCAGGACAGCAAGGACACCAGGCAGATTGAACCACCTGCGCTGCTCGAGTTCCTGTGTCTTTATGCCTTGGATGTGAATCTCTCTGTCGGTTCCGGGTCCGGACATGTTGTTGACCGCCCGGCTGCGCTCGGCTAGATTGACTGCAGATGCGTGCGCTCACCGGTGCCGTTGTCTCCCTGTGTCTCGCCGGCTGCTGCTACTATGCGCCGAGAGCGACCGTCAAACCCTTGCCCACGCCGGCCCCGGCCGCCAGCGTTGAGCCCCTGGTGCGCGTGCGTTTGACTGCGGCCAGTCCGGTTGTCCTGAGTTCGAGCCAGGGATTGACTCTGGGCGTGGGCGCGTCGCTGCTGTCGGCAGCGCCCAATCAGTCCGTGCAGGTGGCCTGCAACGAAGGCCATGTGCTCGCCACCGGCGGCACGACCCCCGTCATGACCGCCGAGACGCTTACCGTTGCCCCTGCAGCCGCAGGTCTCCTGCGGGTCGGCGACCGGAGCTACCGGGGCCGGCTGCTGCTCTACCGATCGGTCGACGGTGACCTGGCGGTAGTCAACGTGCTTGGATTGGAGGACTACCTGCTTGGCGTTGTGCCCTGCGAGATCGGACCGATCAACCCCCGCACGCTTGAGGCCGCCAAGGCCCAGGCCGCGGCCGCGCGCAGCTTCACGATGTACCGGCTCGGACGGCGACAAGGGCTGGGCCATGACCTCTTCGACTCGTACCTCCGGGACCAGGAGTATCGGGGAATTGAGAACGAAACCGACCTTTCTCGCGAGGCAGTGACGGAGACGCGGGGCGAGGTGATTGAGTTTCGCGGCGAGGTGTGTGAAGCGCTCTACAGCGCCAACTGCGGGGGCGTCACCGCAGACGGGTCGCAGCCGTACCTCAGGAGTGTACCAGATACACCCGAGCACCGTCGGGGATGCAAGGCCTATTGCTCGGGCAAGCCGAATTCCTCCTGGCAGGTGGACATTGCCAGGGAAAGTCTGGACGCCGTGGCGAGCCGTTCTTCGGGGAAGCAAAGCCACGTACGCAGCGGCAGGCTTGAGACAGACCGGTCCGGCAGGGTGCAGTATGTTGATCTCGTGACCGATCGTGGAAGTCTGCGGCTGGCGGGTTCGGACTTCCGCGTGGCGATGGGGCTCAAGTCCGTCTCATTCACGATGACCTTTCACAGTCGATCCGTGGCCATGGCAGGTCGGGGCTGGGGCCACGGTTCAGGTATGTGTCAGGACGGGGCAATCGCGATGGCCGAGGCCGGCGCGAGCTACCGGGAGATTCTACAGCAGTACTATTCGGGCGTGACCCTGAAGAGGCGCTACTAGCGGCGCGGCGCCGCTCCTATTCCACTTGTTCTTCCGGGATGTGGGTAATCAGAACGGCCGCGGCCACGACCGTGGTCCAGAGCCCGCTCTTGTGGCCGATGGCCGACTGGGTGATGTTCTGGGTGCGGACGATCTCGTTGGAGATTTTCCAGATTTCCTTGCGCTGGTCGTAGCTCGTGTCGGGGTTGAACTGGACCCCGAGCGTAGTGGCAAGCATCTGCGCAGCAAGGTCCTCGGCGTAGTCGCCGGCGCTTTCCTCGCGCTGGCCGAACGAATGGTATTCGGAGAGGTAGCCGTACTTGGTCTGGTCCTTGGGGATGGCCAGCCCGACCGAGGCAGAAATCAGCCGATGGGGCTCATTCGTGGCGTTGTCGCTGATGACGGCGAACATGACCTGGCCGGGGGTCAGGAGTTTCTGTCCCCGGGTGCGGGAGATGATGCGGCAGCAGGGCGGGAAGATGGACGAAACGCGGACGATGTTGTAGGCGGCGATGCCGGCGTCCCGCAGCGCGGCTTCGAAACTCGCCAGCTTCTCGCGATGCACGCCCGTGCCTTTGGTGAGGAAAACGTATTTGGGAAGGATTGCCATGCCGCCTCCCGCTATCGACTGTGAGTTTCTAATTGCGGATCCCGGGAAGAGTGGAGCAGACCGGGGTTGAACCGGCGACCTCCAGATTGCGAACCTGGCGCTCTCCCAACTGAGCTACTGCCCCACGTGGTTTCAGATTCCGGATTGTGGATTGCAGATTGAGGGTCCGGCCGACCCGGAGCCGCGCTATTGCGCCGGTCCAACGTTGACCAGGATACCGTTCCGGCGGCGTTCGATGCGGTCGAAGTCCTCCGGACTGAATTGGAAGGTCCCGATGACCTTCACCGGGCTGGCGACGACCGGCGCGTCGTCCGTGCTCTTGGGCGTGCGGCCGAAGAACAGGCAGATATCGGGACCATCAGGCCAGTAGGCGATGTCGCCGACCTTGACCTCGCTCACGAGATCGTGGCTGTCAACTTCCATGTCGACCGGGAAGTAGACTTCCTTGCCCCAGGTCTCGCCGTAGGTCTCATACGGCAGCAGCCTGAGCAGCTTCTCGGTGAGAGGTGAGCTGTTCAGACTTCCGACGAACTCGACGCCGCCGACATTGATGCGGATGTTACTCAACTGCGGTTGAATTGTAGAGAAGTCGAGCCGAATGTCAACACGTGGCATTAGGAGGAAATCGAAGAGGATGAAACAGGAAGGGGTGAAATCCGAAAGGCGGAAACCCGGAAAGCCGGACCCGAGTTCATCCTTCATCCCTCGTCCCTTCTTAGTCCTTTCCGCTTTGTGCGTCTGGACAGCATCGCACCGCGGTCTATAATGCCCTCGCGGATGAAACCCTTTCCTCCGTTGGTTACGGCCTTGAGATCGTTCTTGTTGTCGACGACGATGGGAGGTGTGAGTGACGCTCTGCTGGAAAACTGAGTCTACCCCGTCCGAACTGCAACCGATCCTGCTCGCGCTCGCAGAGGAGTACTCGGTCACAGAAGAGGGGCCGGGGGCCGGGGGTCGGGGGTCAGGGAGGACCGAGGTGAGGTTCGAGCACGTCCCGGGAACGGTCTCAACCGTGCAACTTGCCGGGGGCGTTGCAACAGTGCGTTACGGGGCGCCGAACCAGGCGATGCGGGCGGTCGGGACGCTGCTTGCGGGGCTCGTGCCCGACCCCGGCACTGCCGAGGAGCACGCGCCGTTCGCGACGTTCGGCTTCATGCTCGACTGCAGCCGGAACGCGGTGATGAAGCCGGAACATCTCAAGCGCTGGCTGCGCCGCCTCTGCCTGCTCGGGTACAACCAGGCCATGCTCTACACCGAAGATACTTACGAAGTGCCGGGCGAATGGCGGTTCGGATACATGCGCGGCGGCTACACCGCGGCCGAGCTGCGCGAGATTGACCGCTACTGCGAGGGCCTCGGTATTCGCCTCGTCGGCTGCATCCAGACCCTTGGGCACATGGAGCAGGTTCTGCGCTGGCCCGAATACGCGGCGGTGAAGGACACGAGCGCCGTTCTCCTGGCTGGCGAGGAGCAGACCTACAGCCTGATTGGCAAGATGCTCGACGCGATGGCCGGCAGTCTGCGGTCGCGACGCATACATGTCGGCATGGACGAGGCGGACGGGCTTGGCCGAGGTCGGTACATCGACCGGTTCGGGTGCATGAAGCAGTACGACGTATTCAACGAACACCTGACACGCGTGGTCCGTCTGTGCCGGGAGCGCGGGCTCGAACCGATGATCTGGTCGGACATGTTCTTCGCCCTCGGCAGCGCGAGCGGGGATTGCTTCGACCCGCAGGCTCTTGTCCCGCCGGGCGTCGCGGACAGGATTCCCAGGGACGTGCAACTGGTCTACTGGGATTACTACCATCCCGATGCCGAGTTCTACCTGAATCGCATCAAAGGGCACCGGCAGCTTGGGTTCGAGCCGGTCATGGCCTCCGGCGTCTGGACTTGGCAGCAACTCTGGTACAACCGGCAATTGACCGAGGCCAATGCGGGCGCGTGCATCGACGCCTGCCGTTCGGCCAGGCTGCGAGAGATCTTCTTTACGCTCTGGGGCGACGACGGCGCCTATTGCGACATCGACTCCGCTCTGGCCGGGCTCGCGTATGTGGCCGAGCGGGCATTCGCGCCGGACTTGTCTAGACTGGAGTCGCGGTTCAAGGCGGTATGCGGGGCAAGCTACGAGGCGGTGGTGGCGGCCTCGGAGCTTACCGGCCCGGTCCGGACCGCCGGCATGCTCTGGGATGACCCGCTGCTCGGCATGTTTCACCATGAGGCGCTGGCCGGCACCGGGCACGACTGGCAGAACCTGGCGAAACGGTACGAGCGAGTGCGCGAGGACCTTGACTCGTTCCGGAGTGAACATGGCGCCGGCGACATCACGCACGCGGCGCTGCTCGCCGGTTTCCTCGGGCGTAAGGTCAGACTTCGGTCGCTCATCGACGAGGCCTACGCCCGGCGCGACCGGTCAGCACTGCAATCGGCGCTCGCCGCGACACCGGCGATGGCGGTTCGGCTCGAGGAACTTGCCGCCTCGTGGCGCAGGCAGTGGCTGGCTCGGAACAAGCCGTTCGGTTTGGAGGTGCTACAAATCAGGCTGGCCGGACAGGCGGCACGCTACCGCGAACTTGAACAGAGGCTGGACGATTTCATCGCCGGGAGAATCGACTCCATACCCGAACTGGAGCAGCGTCCGGTCGAGCCCCACGGCCGAATCGGCACAAGCTGGAAGAACCTGGCCAGCGGATCGACGAACATCTAGCTCCGAGTCGCGGGTGCCGATGCCCGATGCCCTTGCCGCGCCGCAGCGGGCTGAGCGGCCCGGGAGGCAATTCTCCGAGCAAACCGGAGAGCAACGGCCGGAGCTACCTCGGGACCAACCCGGGCAGGAACCCGCGGACTTACCCGGGCTGCAACGCTCCGACCAACCCGGAGAGGAACCGGTGGAGCAACCCGTAGACTAACCCTAAGAGCAAGTCGGAGGGCAACCGGTAGACCAACCCGGCGAATTCCGGTGGAGGTTCATCCGGAAATTGCGGTGGAGATAACCCCTCGGGCTATGTCCCAACCAATCCCTTAAGCTACCCTGTGGGTAATCCCCTGGGCGGGGGAGTCGATTCGTGAGCCTCAAGCCTAAAGCCACAAGCTGCAAGCAGATACGCCGAAGAGCCGGTCCGGACCAATTCTACGACGTTGTAGATTTCGCTCCGGCCGCTAATCGGAAAGGCCGACTGCAGTTTGCGCTTGCGCTGGTTAAGGAGAAGGGCCGCGCCTCCGGCGCGGCCCCGCGCTCATGCGTAGTCCCGACAGGGAGAACACAGTGCGCGTCGGACGCGCGCGTCAAGAGCCAGGAGGCAGAGGCCAAAAGCCAAGACGCACCGAGCGGGCTGTACGCTTGTGGCTCAAGAAGGACGGAGCCCGGCTTTGGTCGTCTGCTGGTGGCGTGCTTCTGACCTCGGCCTCGCGGGCTCCGTCCTTACGGGAGGCATGTGTGCTATCTTCTTACAATCATCTTTCGGGTTGCATCGACCCCGTCGGCACTGAGGCGGACGAGGTAGATGCCGCTTGCGAGCTTGGAGCCGTCGAATCGCGTCTCGTATCTGCCGGCGTCCCTGGTTTCGTCGAGGAGCGTTGCGACCTGTTGGCCCGAGAGGTTCGTGACCGTGAGTCTCACGTGGGAGCGCTCGCGGAGTTCGTACGCGATGCTCGTGGTACGGGAGAACGGGTTCGGGAGATTGACGATTGGCGACTGACGAATGGCGATTGGCTGAGCCTGTGCTTCGGCGATGCCCATGCTGCCGGGCGTGAGTACGCCGCCGTTGATGAGGTTGTAGGTGAGGCCGCCGAGGTAACGATTGCCGGTGAGGCTCGAATCGTAGTGAACGTCGTGGCCGTTGCCGGTGATGTTGGTGACGCTCGTGCCCGAGATGCCGCTGGAGTCGTTCAGGGTAGTGAGGATCGAGTTCGCGGTCACGGTCCAGGTGCTGGTCGAGTCAATCGCCACCGCCGCCATCTGGGCTTTGCCGGTGAGAGACGTGTGGCTGCGGAGTGTGACCGTCAGCGTACTGGTCGAGTCGGCGTAGAGGTTGCCGCTCAACGTTTCGCCCGTGGCCGCGAAGGTCCCGGTGCTCGACTGTATGACGTGGATGATGTTGCCGGTGCCGGCGCTGATTGCGGCGCCGTTGCTCGCCGTGATTGACGCGGTCGCGGCATTGCCGGTTTCGCCGGTGACGTAGATGGCGTCGCCGGCGGTGGCGGTAAGCGAGCCGCCGCTTATCGTCACGGTGGCAGCGCCGGTCGCGGGCGCGGTCTTCCAGAGCTTGATGCCCTCGACTTTGCCGGTCAGGCTGGTGTTCGTAAGCAGTATCGAGTTAGCGCCGTCAATGACGCCGCCGCAGTCGCCGAGGGAGGAGACCGTGGCGCCGGTGACCTGTATCGTGCCGGTTGAGTAGATGCCGGCCGAGTGGCTGTTGGCGGCTGTGTCGGCGGAGACGATTGTGCCGCCGTTGACGGTTACGGTTCCGCCGCCGAAGTCAGTCGCCAAAGCTGAAGAGCTGGCTCCGTTGGTCGTCACATCCACGTCGGTCAGGCTTATCGAACCGGTGTAGGTTGCGTCCACACCGTGTGCGTTACCGCCGGAGGCGCTGATCGTGCCGTTGGACATGGAAATCGATGACCCGGAACCGCTCGCAAAGAGGCCGTTACCGCCAAGGGCATTCGTGGTTACAGAGCCGCCGAGTATCGTCACCTTGCCGGCAGAGTTGGCGAGCACACCGGCGTTGAGTCCGTATTGACTGGCGCTGTCGGTACTGGAAGCGTCGCCCGTCTTCGTCATGGTGCAACTCACCAGGGTCAGGTTACCGGAGTTGAGGACGTAGACCGACGACTGGTCAACGGCAGTCGCAGCATAAGTCTGGCTTGACTCTCTTGCGGTCCCTCCGTTCAGTTCGTAGACGCCGCTGTATTGCGCAGCGGCGGGCGAGTGGCAGCCGAGGACGAGGAGAAGGATGAGGGAAGGAAGAGGGAAGATTGCAGTTTGCAGGCTGCAGTTTGGAGTGGAGGAGTGTTTCATGCTCTGGTGGAGTATGAGCTTCTGAGCCGGTTCTGGGGCACCGCGAGAATCACACATTGGTGATAACCAAAGCAAGAATCATACCACTCGGGGCCGTTTGGTTTCTGAGGCAGAACCTCGGCGCGCCGCCTCGCCGCAGGCTCACAGACGTGCAGGAAATGCACACCAGTGCGCAGTGGGGAGAGACGACAGTAGACGGCAGAGAAAGGACAGAGGACGAGGGACGGGGGCTGATGACGGATGACTACGGACCAAGGACCGTGGACCAGGGACTATGGGCTGGGGGCTTTGACGCGAGAGGGGCGACCGCAAGGTCGCCCCTCTCTGCCAGGTCGTGGTCTAGCGGATGACCAGTTTCTGAGAGAGTTCCTTGGACCCAGTTCCGAGCTTGACGAGGTAGACGCCACGGGCCATCCTGGCTGCGTCGATGCCGATGGAGTAGCTTCCGGATTCGAAGTAGCCGCGAGCAACATCGTTCACGAGCTTGCCCGAGGCATCGTAGACGCGGAGGGTGATGCTGGCCGCATTCGGCATGGAGAGGAGAACTGTAGTGTGACCGCGGAAGGGATTGGGCACGATTGCGATTGCGGGCACGGAGCTGCTGCCGGAGGTGCTGATACCGGCGGTCGAGACGGATCCCGTAGGTTTGGTAGTCGAGTCGGTCGGCTGGAGCGCGAAGTCGATGCCGGACGTGGTCTGGCCGGCTACGACAACCACGGTTTCCGGATAGATCGACGGCGAGTAGCCGGTGCACCGGGCGCCCACGACGTACTTGCCCGGGTGCAGGTAGCTGATGGTGTAGGCGCCGAGGCCATCGGTGCTGTCACCGTTGGGCATCGGGCCGGGGCAGCCGATGTGCCCATGACCGCTGTCACCAGGTGGGGGCGGCAGGAGGCGGCCGCTGTCACCGGGCGGAGGCATCCGGCTGCTGTCCGGCTTGGGCGGACGATGGCAACTGTCCGGCACCATGCTGTGCCAGGCACAGACGAACGCGCCGGCAAGCGGCAACTGCGTGACCGCGTCGGTCACGAATCCGGAGATGGCGCCGAGCGTGGTGTCGGCCTTGAGCGCGAAGTCGATGCCGCTGACGATAGCACCGCTGTCTACCGTCACGGTTTCGGGATAGGTCGCGGGCTCAAAGCCCATCGCCCACGCCTGAACGATGTACTTGCCTGGCTGCAGGCCGGTGAACTCGTAGAACCCGATGCTGTCGGAACGGACTCCGGGCTGCTGGTTACGGTCGCCTTTGGTGCGGCCGTTGTCGCCGGGCGGGGGCCGTTGTCCACCGCGTGGCGGCGGCATTTGTCCGCTGTCCGGACGACTGCCGAAGTCATGCGAGATGCCCACAAAAGCGCCGACGATGGGCTTGCCCGTCGTAACGTTGGTTATCGTGCCCGAGATGCCACCGGTTCCCTGAGCCAAACCGAACGCCACGATAGCTACGACTCCTATCAGGGTCGCTAGCTTCTTCATGGTTACTCCTTTGCTTGAGCTGGCGTTCTTGACGTCCATCCGATTACCTCCGGTTCGCTCATGCGGACAGCGTGAACGGAGTCACCTCGTCCGCAGGCATCAGAGGGAGGATGGTACATCATGAACGGCGTAGAGCACAAACCGTACCAGCGGCCGGAGGGATTGGCTCTGAGGCAGATGCAACCCGCGGCAAAGCAGTTCACGTCGGACATGCGTGCAGGATATTCACGCCAGTGCGCAAGAGAAGGAGCGGCGCGGGGCGCCTTGCCGCTCTGTGGGCGAGCCGTCCTTTGACGCGGGAGGGGCGACTGCGAAGTCGCCCCTCTGCCCGGTCGTGGGGGGAGGAGGTCTATTCGAGCTTGACCAATTTGCTGGTGAGTGTTGTCCCGTCCGCGGTCAGTCGTACGAAGTACGCTCCCTCGGGTACGGCTCGGCCTTGCCCGTCCGTACAGTGCCAGACCACGGTGTGATAGCCGGGTTCGCTCATGCCTGTGGCCAGAGTCTGGACCGGTCGGCCGCAGGCATCGAAAACCTCAAGCCGCACCTGGGTGCTCCGCGGCAGGCCGTAGACGATTGGCGAGCGGTGATTTGCGAATGGCGACTGGCTGTTCATGACCACGGTCCGCGGGATGCCGGCCAGGCTGCTACCGCTGATGCTGGCGCTCTTGACCTGTAGGGTCTCGGTCACCGCGTTGTTGCTCGGCGCCAGGTCTCCGGTCATGGCCGTGGAGCATGTCACGCTGAACTTGCCTACCACCTTCAACGTGCAGGCCCGGAAGGTCACGGACGTGCCGTTGGTGCGTTGAGTGTCAGCGTAGAACGCGCCGATGCGGAAGATGACCGGGAAGCTGTCGGTCGTGGTACCGAGGTTCAGCAGGGCAGCGCTGGGCGTGACGACCGTATCCTGCTTCATGGTCCCGATCGGAGCGCCGATGCTCTCAACGCCCACGTCGCGGACGCGCCGGAAGAGCGACATCGACGCCAGGTCGTTGGTCGGGTCCTGGTCGCCGGTCGCCAGCGTACTGCACGCGGCAGTTGCCAGGCCGCGCTGCGGCACGGTCCAGTTCTTGAACGTGACCGTCAGGGATTCGTGCGACGCGAGGCTGGTGACATGTTGCGTATCGGCGTAGGCGCCGATAGTCATCCGTACCGGGAACGACAGCGCGGTGAGCCCGAAGTTCCGCACGACGGCCTTGGGCGCGTAGACGCTCCCGGAATCGACCGTGTCGGCCGGAGCGATGATGTGCAAGACGCCCGCATCGGTCGTGCGGACGATCACTTTCACCGAGTCGGAGACCTTGTCGTTACTCGCCGACGTGTCGCCAGCCAGGGCGGTCGAGCACCGAGTCGCAAACGTGCCGGTTGGGCTCGCGGTCCAGTAGGCGAACGTCACGAGCTGCGAGTCCTGCGGCGGGAGGCTCGAGACTTGCATCGTGTCGGCATAGCCGGACCCGATCTTGAAGATCACCGGGAACGATGAGGCGATATTGCCGTAGTTGCGTACTATTGCCTGTGGCGTGAATACCCTTCCCGAATCAACGACGCCATTCGGCTCAATCATCCGCTCGACGCTTACGTCCCGGTGTATGGCCATGACCGTAAACGAGTCCTGTTTCCAGTTGTTACCCGGCACCGAGTCGCCGGTCAGCGCCAGCGTACACAGGGCCGCGTAAGTGCCCGAGGTGTTGGCCGGCCAGTTCGTGAAGTTTAGTGTCCGCGAACTGCCCGATGTGAGGTTCATGACGTTCTGGCTGTCTCGGTAGGACGTACCGATGCGGAACCTGGCCATGAAGGTCGCGGTGCCGGTGCCGTGGTTGGTCACGTGCGCCTGGGGAGTGACGGTCGTCCCGGAATCGACGATTCCGAGCGGAGCGTAGATGCTGTCAACGCCTACGTCCTGCACGCGGACAGTGAAGTTGCGGGTGACTTTGTCGTTCGCCGTGCTCTCGTCCGCTGCCAGTTGGGTTGAGCACTTGGCCGTCTGAGCGCCGCGCTGGATTGCGATCCAGGTGTCAAACGTGACCGTGACCGAGTCGCCGTGGGCAAGGGCAGTCACGGTCTTGGTGCTTGTATAGAACGCACCGATGGTGAACAGCACCGGGAATGTGGCCGTGCTGTCGCCAGGGTTAGTGATAACGGCACTCGGCACGACCACGGTGCCTGAGTCTGTGTTGCCGGCCGGTGGCGACACGATTCGCTTCGTGCCCACGTTCCATGGTAGTCCCATCGCCGGGCCAGCGATGCAAGTCACTGCAAGTAGAGCGGCTGCGAACTTTAGCAGCGCCGTCGGTCGTCTGCCGCCTGCGCTGCCGTTATTACGGTACTGACGCGCCATCTATCTATCCTCCTTTATCTCAGCTCCGCTGCGTTTCTCTTGCAGACCGACTCCAGGACATGATGGGTTGCTCTTCGATTGACGGCCGCGCATTGGGTGCGAATGCCCCGGCCACCAGTCCGGACAGAAATCCCGAGCAGGGCTGCACGGTCATGACAGGGGCAAGAACCATGCCACGCCGACAGAAAGAAGGGCAAAGTGGTCGAGTGGTCCAGTGGTCTAGTGCCGCACTCCCTCACTTGATCACTGGATCTCTTGATCACTGGATCGCTGGTTCCCTGGCTTCGTCCCTTGCGTTTGGGCATAGGAGAGAAGCGGCGCGGGGAAAGCCGCGCCGCTTCTGTGACCGAGCCGTTCGTATCTTACGGACCGGACTACCTTTTGGACACCGTGCAGACCGGCAACGTCCATCCGGTAGAATGAGACACCGTTCGGCGGTCGCCTGCCGTATGTGCCACTGCCGATTCTGGCCCGGCGAGTGATCGCCGGAGACGGAAGACAAGGGAGTGCGGTGTCACGCTAGGGTCCATAGCAACCGGCATGCCAACCACGGCCGAATTCGGCCACAGGCAGTACGGCAATGGGTGCGTCGGGAGGGCAGCAAGAACCGGAATAGAGTGCGCATCAATTGCACACCTCCGGTAGGTTATTTCACGGTGAGCGAAGCGCGGAGACGAGGCCGATCAGCCAGAACGCCAGCGCCGAGCCCGAGAAAACCAGGCGGGCGTGAGACCAGCCGTCGGCCTTGCGGTAGCTGTCGGCAATGTCATTGGGGGCCGATGAGCTCAAGTAGCTGGTGCGTGCGCCGTTGTACTCGACGTGGCTGAGTACGAGTCCCGCGAGTGACAGCGCGGTCGCGCCTGCCAGAGCATAGCCCGCAGTCGGCCTACCGGTTCTTGCTTGATACAGCCCGGGGACCAGGACAGTCAAGGGCATCGGCTCGCGTCGGTAGATGGGGCGAGGGGCGAGGAGCGAGGGGCTGGGGGCTATAGACGAGGGACTAGCTTTCACTGACTCGAACACGGCTCGAATCTTGGGGGACACGGTCTGCGGATCAAGCGTCAGACTCGGGTCTCTGGCGATGAGACTTCGGAACACAGCCGATGCTTCGTCGGTACTGCCGAGCGCCACGAGCGCGAACGCGTAAGTCCGGTTCACGCTGCCGGAATCGGCTGCGCTTCGCGCCGAATCGGCCAGGAAGGCGGGGGCAAGCTGGACGACTCGCTCGTAGTCGCCTGACTGGTACAGGCTGTCCAGCGGCGACGATGTAAGTGGCAATATGCAAAGTGCAAGATGCAGGATTGAGGATAATAGAGGAATCATCGGACGACGGTGATCCTGCCCGAAGCGGGCCGGCCGTTCTCATCCGTCACGCGCGCGAAGTACACCCCGGGCGCGAACTGAGCATCGACTGGGCCCGAGCCCGCGAAGACGCGATGGCCGGAGCCATCGTAGATCGCGGCGCTGCGGCAGGTGATGCGGACACGTTTCGACGCAACCGTGGCCCAGCGCAGCGCGGTCTTCACCGGCGTCCGGGTTTCCGGTTCCTCGATGCCGGGCGGGAAGATCGAGTTGTTTTTCTCGACCGAGGCTTCGGTAGCCCCGTACAAGTCCTGGCCACCCATGACCACCACAAAACCGTCCGCGACCGCTGCCCCGCAGAAGGCGCGCTCCACCGACAGTGACGTTGTGTCCCTCCAGGGGCCGCTGTCTGCGTTGACGATTTCCACCGAGCTCATCGGCCGGCCACGGCTTTGGCCGCCGATCGCGCACAACCACGGGCCCCAACCAACCGCTGCCCCGCCACTGCGCGAGTGGTGCATCTGGACGGCGGACGGCGACCATCCCATGCCAGGATGATACGTCTCGAAGCTGGACAGGTCGCTACTGTAATACTTGCCGCCCACCGCGCACATCTTGCCTGCAGCCACGGCGGCCGCCGGGCTCGTGCGCGGAGTCCACAAGGACTCGACTACGTCCCAGCGTCCCGCACCGGAGTCAGGCGTGAACCGGGCGACCGTGCGTTCGTAGGTTGCCCCCGAGTGCCCGCCAATCGCGTATATGCAACCTCCGTATGCGCAGCCGGCTAGAGCGGAACGCGGCCATGGTAGAGGCGCCACAGTGTCCCACGTGTTGGAGGATGGGGCGTACCGGTCAACCCGGCTCAGGTCGGAATGCCCGTCCGTACCACCGATGACATAGACCTTGCCGTCGAGTTCAGCACAGCCGGCGTCCCATTTTGGACCGGGCATTGGGGCAAGGCCGCGGAGCCAAGAGTCGGCCGGCACGTCGTAGGCTTCGGTCGCCTGCCGAGACGAGTCGGGGGCCACAATCAGCCCACCGATGGCGTATATCCGCGAGCCTACCGCGGCGCTGGCGAATCTGAAGCCCGGGGTGGGCATCGGCGCGCACTGCTGCCAGTTCTGCGTCAGGACCAGCACAAGAAGGCCTATCATCTCAGTTCCTAGTTAGCAAATTCCATGCCTACCTTGCGGCCATGTCATAGCTGAACCGATAGGCGCGAGCCGAATCGGTTCTTATGACCTCGTGTTTGATGCCCAATTCCGGATGTGTGAGTGTGACATCGTGACTGCCCAGGCTCACTCGTATTGGGTGGTCCATGGGCGTCGTGTCGACTATCCTGCCGTCGATCGCGACCACTGCCCACGGCGTGACACTGATATCCACATTTGCCACCTCGCGGTCCAAATTGACCGCGAGCGTGCAGGACGGCTGGTCCATCAGGAGCGTCCGGCTCACCTCAGGATAGTAGGGGTTGAGCAGTGTGACCACATGCCGGCCCTGGGGTAACACCGGTTCGGTCGACAGCGGTGTAGCTCCCAAGGACTTGCCGTCAATTGCCACGTCAGCCCAAGGCGTCACTGTAATCCGCAGCCGGCATTCAGCCGGCGGAGAGAGTTGGCTGTTCGGAGTGGCAATTCCGACGTCAGTGGTCCCGAGTTCGGTACTCGGCATTCCCGAGACAGGGGGCTGACCAGACAGACGGCGAGTGGTTGAGGAGTCGAGTATCCGAGTCTCGGTCACTGGACCACTTGAATCCCGCGAACCTGCAATCCTGCCGTACGAGGTGTCCGCGACCAGAGATGTCCCTTCTCCTGTAGACCTGTCGCCTGCATGACGTGAATGGGCAACAACCAGCGACACGGCTACGGCGGCGATCAGTAGACCGCACGCCGCCAGCCACACGCCACTGCGGCTTGGCGTCCTACGCCTTATGCTCGAGGCCTGACGTTGGCCGTCGGATGCGTTTAGCAGCCGCACCAACTCGTCGGCGGTATGCGGGCGCGTTGTTGCATCCTTGGCCAGCATCCGTGTCACGAGGTCGCTCAGCCCGGCCGGCAGGCCGCCCACGAGTTCCGCCAAAGGGCGAGGCTGGTGGTTAAGCACCAGGCTCAGCGCGTCGGCATAGTTTGAGGCGGCAAATGGGTTGAGTCTGCTCAGCGATTGGTAGATGACAATACCGAGGGCGAAGATGTCGGTCGCCGCGTCCACTCTCTGGCCCCGGGCCTGCTCCGGCGACATATAGGATGGTGTGCCGATGACGCATCCTTCTTGTGTGAGTTCGCCGAAGTCACGCGCGCAGGCAAGCCCGAAGTCGGTGAGTTTCACTTCGCCGGTGTCCGAGATCATGATGTTTGCCGGCTTGAGGTCACGGTGAATCACGTCTTGCCCGTGGGCGTAAGCAAGCGCCCGCGCCACTGCCAGCACGATGGGCGTAAGTTCGGCAAGCGTCAGATGCCCCTTCTCTGCCAGCAGTGCGTCGAGGGTCCGGCCTTCGATGAACTCCGAGGCGATGTAAAAGTCGTCGTCGGTGCCGAAGTCGTAGACGGTCACGATGCCCGGGTGCTTCAGCCTCGCCTGCAGCAAGGCTTCTCGCCGGAACCGCTGTACCAGGTCCGTATCCGCAGTCAGCCGCGGGTGGAGTACCTTGAGCAGGACGTTCCGGTCCAACACTCGGTCCTTGGCCTTGTAGGTCATGGCGACCATCCCTTCCTGGATGGTCTCCAGCACCTCGTACCGCTCAGCGCGCTTCATGCCGTCAGCACTTCAGCTTCTCGTCTCTAGCGTCCGCTTTCGTCTTCGTGCTTCCACTCGGCCAGCTTGTTGAGGAGCGTCCGGCGGGATATCCCCAGGCTTGCGGCCGTCCGGGTCCGGTTGCCATTGAACGCCTTGAGCCGATCGAGAACAACTCGCTTCTCGATTTCGGCGGCGGTGCCCTCAATCGCCCTGTTCGTTTCGGACGACGCAGGCAGCATGATGTCCTGTTCGGTGAGCCTTTCGCCGGAGGAGAGTACTACCGCTCGTTCGATGGCGTTCTCCAGTTGTCGGATGTTTCCCGGCCAGGTGAAGTTCACCAGCTTGTCAAGCGCCGGGGCGGTGATACCGGTCACGTGTTTGTTTTGTCGGGCAGCGCTGGTAGTGAGGAAGTGGCTGGCCAGGAGCGGGATATCATCCCGGCGCTGGCGTAGGGGCGGCAGTTCGATGGGAATCACGTTCAGCCTGTAGTAAAGGTCCTCGCGGAACTTCCCCTCATGCGCCATCAGTCCGAGGTTGCGGTTGGTGGCGCTCATCACGCGCACGTCCACGTGCTGGTTCTCGGTGTCGCCGACTCTGCGTACTTCGCCGCTCTGAAGCGCCCGCAGGAGTTTGGGTTGAAGCGGCAGCGGCATGTCCGATACCTCGTCGAGGAACAGCGTGCCCCCGCTCGCTGCCTCGAACAGCCCCTGCTTGTCGGTCACCGCGCCGGTGAACGAGCCCTTTCGGTGGCCGAAGAGCTCGGATTCGAGCAGGTTTTCAGGAATGGCACCGCAGTTCACCGGGACGAACGCCGCCTTCTTGCGTGGCCCGGAGTAGTGAATCGCCCGGGCGACGAGTTCCTTACCTGTGCCGGTCTCACCGGTGATGAGCACCGGCGCATCGGTCGGGATTACCCGCGCCATCATCTCGTAGACCGCCTGCATCGCCGGGCTCCGGCCGACTATCTCTGGAAACTGGCGCCAGTCGCCCAGGGCCGAGCGCAACCGGCCGGTCTCCTCGGCCAGCCCCGAGCAGAGCCGGGCGTTCTCGATGGCCAGCGCCGCAATGTTGGCGAAGGGGCGCAGGAAAGCAAGCGCCGAGTCACTGAACACGTTGCGGTCGGTGCGGCTGTCCACGTAGATGGCCCCGACCACTCTCTCCCGGCTTACCAGCGGTGCCACCGCGACCGACCGCACCTGGCCGATGATGAGGCTTTGCGCGCCGGGGAATGCGCCGGGTGCGTCCACGAACACCTTTGCCTCGCGGTTGGCCACGACTTCGTCGAGCACGGTCCTCGACACGCCGCTTAGCTCTTTCTCCACCGGGCCGTCGATATGCCGGGCCGCACGTACGGCAAGGCCACCGGTCTTCTCGTCGGCCAGAAGCAAGAGCCCGCGCTCGGCGTTCATGGTCCTCAGGGCTTCATCCAGTACCTGACCGAACAGCACGTCCGGGTCCATGATGGAATTGAACAACTGACTGACGCGAAAAAGGGCTTCGTATGTTTCACTTGGCATGGAATAGCTCCTCGGCTGAACGTGATGAGTTGCCGAACTGGTCGATGGCCTCAATGGTCCAGTAGTAGTCGCCGGAATCGAGCAGCGAAGACTGAAAACGCCAGGTGGTGTCGGCGGCGTCGAAATCCGCGGCAACGCCGGCCGGACTGCCGCTCACAATCCGGACCAATTCACCGTGGTAGGTCACACCAAAGCCGTGGTCGAACCGGTACCAGGAAAAGGTGGTGTCCTGCGACAGTGTATCCAGGCCACCGGATGGGAACGCCGGTTCCGGCAGGTCGGTCATGATGCGAGTGATTCCGTCCAACGTCACCTCAGCTTCCGTGGATTCCATGTCAACCACGCAGAACCGCACGCTTTGTCCCACCAACGTGTCGAGGCTCTGCCCGGGCAGGTCGGTGGAATAGAGAGTCTGGGTGAACATCATCTCGTCCGGGTTGTAGTTCAGCCGCTGGGAGTAACCGACGGCCGGTATCTGAACCATGACCGAGTCGACATCCGCCTCTCCGTCATTGTCCCCGGCCATCGCTGACAGCGTGCAGAACTTGAGCGGCTCCGGCGGCCAGTCCCGGCCGTAGACATGGGTCGTCACCCGGCAATTCTGGAGGTATGGCAGGCCATCCAGGTACGTGGTCATGGTGTCGATTTCACCCTTCACCAACGCGAGGCGTGAGGACTCAGCCGCATACCCTTGGGCGGTAACGAAGACCCACGCGCTCTCTGCCGGCAGTTCCCGCAAATCGAAATTGCCGGCGGAGTCGGTCTCGACGACGCGCCCGCTTGCCGGGATGCTGATTCTGGCTGCGGCTATGGGCGTTGCGCGTCGCGTCAGCACGCGGCCGCTGATGTTGCCGCCCAGCGCCGGGTCAAGCGGGTTATCCCGAGGGGCGTCCCATGAGCAGCGCAGCGTCAAGAGCACCGCGAGCGCGACCAGAAACCTGATGCAGCAGCGCCTGAGCATCATTGAATTCAGCACTAGCTTAGCACGGCAGTAGCTCCGTTCAAGTAGAGGCAGGTTGGAATGAGTCCGGCTTTGCTATGGAACGGGGCAGAAGCAGGCTACCGGTTCCCGAAGCCAGAGAGCCGGCGTTGCACACGCTGCCCGGCCCACGCAGCCGGCGTCATGCGTCGGTCGCGGGGCATGTAGGATGAGACAGACAGCAGGTCATTGCCGAGTGCAGCCCCGTCCTTCGTTCAGTCGGCCGCTTTGACGGCGGGCTCCGCCACTGTGCTGCCGGGCCTGGAGACGGCCGGTGACAGGAAGTAGATTCCGGGACGAAGTCCTTCGCCGACTCTGTCGCCCCTGCAGACGGCGACCTGCCGCCCAGCGGCGTCCGATAGAATAAAGACATCAGTCTCGTGTCCGGGGACGCGGGCAAAGGAAGTGAAGGGATTGGGCTGAATCAGAATGTATGTTGCAGCGGCGTGCTCCCGGGTCGGCGGCTGCTCGGTGATGGCGTTGCCGTTGGCGTCGGTCTTGATCAGGCAGACGTCGTAGCTCCCCGCACCAAAGAAGTTAGTGCAACCCGCGATGATGTAGCCACCGTCGGTAGCCTGCCGGACCGAGTAGGCCATGTCGTCCCCTGGACCGCCATAGGTCCTGGTCCAAAGCTCATTGCCCGAGGCATCAGGCTTGATGAGGTAGACATCCTCGTGGCCTGCACCAAAGGACTTGGCATAGCCTGCAACGATGTACCCGGCATCACTGGTTTGCTCAACCGAGTAGCCGACGTCGTCACTCGGCCCGCCGTAGGTTCTCCTCCAGCCGGTTTGGGCAAAGGCAGCAGGAGCAAGGCAGAAAACGAGCACGGGAACAAGCAAGCAGCCAGCGTAGATCCTCGATGTCACTCTTGTCTTCCTCCGATGTCTGCGGTTCGATTCATGCCGTGAATCGAACCTGACTCAACGGCTTTAATTGAGTATACGAGAATAGCGGTTTCTCGACTCTCGCGCTACTGGCCTGGCAGGGCGCCTGCCCTGGCTGCGGCCGCCGGCGCTGCGCGTCTCGTCAGTCCGCGGCCGCTGATATTGCCGCCGATTGCCGGGCCAAGCAGGTTGCTGCAGATTGTGTCCCACGAACAGCGCGGCATCAACAGCAACGCGAGCGTGTGTACGGACTTGATGCAGGAGCGTGTCCGGTCCATCAATTGAGCGCCAGCTTAGCACGACGGCGGCGCTGTTCAAGTGGAGGCAGTCGGGCTCGGGCAGGGCTGCGTCAGAGGGGAACCTAAGCGGACGGGTATTCTCAAGCCCCAAGAGCAAACGACGCACGTCCGACCGGTATTGCGGCAAGCCGCCGGCGTGGCCCCGCCACGCGGATGGCTACTTTGGCTTCGGTCTCACGCCGATCACATTCGGTATCGGCCAGGCGGTCTGGTTCGCGTCGGACTCATGCATCCTTGTTTCATAGCTGCCGACCAGTTCGACCTCGCGGCCGCCGGCGGCTACGTACATCTGGGCTACCGGCCCGCCGTCCAGATGTTGCGCGCAGACCAGCCCGAGCGGCAGGGAAAGGAGTATCTGGTCGAAGTCGTGCATGCTGTACGGCGAGCGGCAGAAGATGAGCAGTGCCCGGCCCTGATCGTCCTCACCGAGCGCGGCTTCGCTCCAAATCTTAGTCTGGTCTGACCAGCGGTTATCGCCCGGCCGCCGAATCAGCCTGAGGTTCTGCACAACGTAGCGGTAGTCCTTGCGGATCGTCTTGATGCTTGCGCCCGAGTCCAGGTCGAACATTCTGAAGCCCGGCTTATCGCCCGAGCGAGGCCCGAAGGCGGCGACCGACTGGTATCGGTTAGCCCTGCCGCAGCGCAGACCGTCCATCGCGAGGAAGCCGACGTGAGTGGAAGCGTCCCGCGCGTACATCCCGGCGTTGATGGCGGCCACCATGCTTTCCTGCTCACACCACTCCCTTGTTGTCAGCTTCTGCCGGTCCTTCCGCTGACTGGCGCACAGTATCTCCATGTCCCACAACGACGGGTCAACTCGAAGCACGGTAACTACCTCGTCGCCGGCCGGGCTCGACTCACCGGCCGGGAAAGATGCCAGCTCCAGTCCCGGCTTGAGTACGTGCCAAACATCCGCGGCGTGTCCTGCGCAGATGGCCAGCGACAAGGCCGCGGCCCAGTGAAGAAGGAAGGGCCGAGTACGACGATGCAATGTCCTCAGCACGTTTGCCTCATGCGCACTGACGCTGCTCACCTGGCCGCGTCCGCCCGGGGCGGCTGTCCAAATGCGGCCGGTCATCGCTTCTTCAACTCCTGAATCGTCGCTCGCGCCTTGGCTGTAAGTTCACTATCCGCCGGTGGCGCGATGGCGAGGAAATGCTCATAGCCGGCAATCGCGTCAGCGACGTGCCCGGCAAGTTCACAAGCCCTGGCCATGTGATAGTTGGTCACGACCAGGCTCGAGTCCAGTTTCAGCGCCAGGCTGAAGTCCTTGATGGCCGGTTCGTACTCACCTTTCCCCAGGTAGGCGAGCCCGCGGTTGTTGCAGGCGTCGGCGTTGTTCGAATCCTGCTTGAGCACCTGGTCGTAGTCCTGGATGGCAAGCTCGTGCTCGCCTTCGGCCTCGTACGCGACCCCGCGATTGTTGCAGATGTCAAAGGCGTAGTCCGGGCGCAGTTTCAGCGCCTTGGTGTAGTCCCGAATGGCCAGGTCGTTCTCGCCTTTGTCATGATGGGCGAGCCCGCGGTCGCGGTAGACCATGAAGTCACTTGAATCCAGCCTGAGCGCGCTGTTGTAGTCCTGGATGGCCAGGTCGTTTTCCCCGTTGTGCTGGTGGGCCAGCCCACGGTCGCTGTAGGCCTGGGCCCAATTCGGATTCAGTTTGAGCGCCCGGCTGTAGTCCTGGACCGCCAGCTTGTAATCGTGCTTGTGGTAGTCGTAGATGAACCCGCGCTCCTCGTAGGCACTGGCGTTGTTCGGATTCAGCTTGAGTGCCTGGCTGTAGTCGATAAGGGCCGAGTCGAACGCAACTATGGCATCGTAAACCAGTCCACGGTTGTAGTACACGGCGGCGCTGTCGATTGAAGATCCCTTTAACGCCTCGGTGTAGTCCTGAATCGCCTTCCGATACTCGCGTTTGCCATAGTAGGCGGCCGCGCGGCCGCAATAGGCGTTCCCGGCAGACGGCGTGAGCGCCAGCACCTGGCTGTAGTCCCGTATTGCGAGTGCGAACTCGCCCTCGGCTTTGTGGGCGACTCCGCGGTCGTACCACAAGGAGACGTCTTTCGGACTCAGCTTGAGCGCCTGCGTGTAGTCTTTGATGGCCAGCTCGTCCTCGCCTTTGGCATGGTAGATGGTTCCGCGGCCGTCGAAGGCGCTGACGCAGGTCGAGTCCCGCTTCAGGACCTGGGTGTAGATTGCAATGGCCCGGTCATACTTTCCCTTGTTCTCAAAGACACTTCCACGACCGCGGTGCAAGAGAGTCGAATCGAGCTCCATCGCGCGGCTGCCGTCCTGAGCGGCCAGGTCGTGCTCGCCTCGGTCACGGTGCGCGTTCGCCCGGCCGTCGTAGGCGCTGATGCAGGTGGAATCCAGCTTGAGCGCCTGGGTGTAATCCTGGATGGCCGGGTCGTCCTCGCCTGCAGCGCGGTATGCGTTCCCGCGATCGACGTAGGCGTAGGCAAAGTCCTGATTCAGCTTGAGCGCTTGACTGAAATCCTGAACGGCTCGTTCGTACTCGCTCCTGGCCTCATGAGCGATGCCCAGGTTGTAGTAGGATGCGGGGTCATTCGGACTCAACTGGAGCGCCTGACTGAAGTCCCGGAGCGCAAGGTCGCACTTGCCCTGGTCCAGGCATGCCTGCCCGCGGCCGATGCAGGGATAGGCGGAATAGGGGCTAAGCTTGAGCGCCTGCGTGTAGTCCCGGATTGCCAGCTCATACTCGCCTTTGGCCAGATAGGCGTACCCACGGCCCGTGTAGGCGCCGGCATAGGTGGAATCCAACCTCAGGGCCCGCGAATAGTCCTCAACAGCCAGGTTGTCCTCGCCCTTGTCATGATAGGCGGCTCCGCGCCTGCCGAAAGAGTAGGCGTCACCCGGATTCAGCTTGAGCGACTGCGAGTAGTCCTGAATCGCCAGATCGTACTCACCATTCTCCAGATAGGCGGCTCCGCGGTCGGTGTAGGCGGTCGAGTCATTCGGGTCCTGCCTGAGTGCCTGGGTGTAGTCCTGGATAGCACGGTCGTCGTCGCCTTCGGCATGATAGACCTTTCCGCGGCTGCGGTGGGCGCGAGTGTCATTTGGATTCAGCTCCAGAACTCGGCTGAAGTCCTGAAGGGCGAGGTCGTACTTGCCTTCGAAGTAGTATGCCCGTCCGCGGCTGAGGTAGGCCTCGGTATCATGCGGGTTGCGTGCGATTGCCTCGCTGAACTGCGGAATCCACTCGTAGTCGCTCGTGTCGAAAGCAGGGGCACCTTGCACTACTGAGCCCGCTGCCGGCTCGGCTCGGACTGCGCGCATGCCGGCAAGAACCATGAGTCCGAGCATCAGACCGCAGTACGGCTTTGCGTTTCTCACGTCAGAAGTTGAGGCTGAGGCCTACTCCTGCACGGCCCGGCTGCGATTCGGGAATCTCCGGCTCTTGACCAGCCGGTCCAGACGGACCAGCAGGTCACGCTCAATCGTGACGGCGACTTTCGCTGTACTCACGCTGTTCTCTTTTAGTACGACATGTTATGATACCGCGCCTGCCGGGTCAACGTAGCGCATCTGCCTGCGACGAGGGGGTGATCGAGGGATCAGACATGGTTCCTCCTCATGAGGCTTGGTTAATGCTCTATGACGCTGCGTTCGGGGGAGTCAACAAGTTCATTCTTACGTCGGTCCACTTACGCGCGGCCACGCGGGCAAGCGAGGGGCCGCGCCTTGCGGGCGCTGCCCTCTTCTCGCCAGCTCATTCTGGCTGCCGGAATGGGTCCGGTAACGGCGAAGTTCGTGCGCAGGGCCCGACGGCTGCTGCGCTTGACGAGTTATGGGCATATGCCTATAATAGATCAGTACCCAATTCATGCCACGTCCCACGTACTGTCGGAAAGTAGCCGGCAAGCCCGGTGCCTGCGTGTTCAAGCCCGCCGGGGTGCCCGCGTGCCGGCTCAAATGGCTGAACCTGACGCTGGACGAGTTCGAGGCCGTGCGCCTGGCCGACCTGGATGGTCTGCACCAGGAAGAGGCGGCGGCCAGGATGAAGATCTCCCGCCAGACTTTCGGGCGCATCGTCGAGAACGCGCGCCACAAGGTCGCGCAGGCGCTCAGTTCGGGCATGGCACTGAGCATCGACGGCGGCGTGGTCTGCACTCCCGCGGACCGGTGCCGCAAGTGCGACCGGAGGAAACGGGGAATGGGCTGCCACCTGAGAGAGAAAGCATGACGAACGCAAGTAAGCAGAGTTTCAGCACCCGGCTCATTCACGCCGGGGTTTCCGAGGACGAGCACGGCAGCGTCGTGCCGCCTATCTATCAGACATCGACATTCGCTTTCCGGAGCGCCGAACAGGGCGCGCGCCGCTTCTCCGGTGAGTCAGCCGGCTACATCTACACGCGGCTCGGCAATCCTACCGTGCGGGCCTTCGAAGATGCCATTGCCGCGCTGGAAGTCGGCGTCGGTGCGGTCGCGACCAGTTCCGGGATGGCTGCGGTCACAACCGCTCTCCTGGCGTTGCTTCGATCTGGAGACCATGTGGTCAGCACCGCTTCGGTATATGGTCCGTCCCGTGTGTTAATGGAGGAGCACCTGTCCCGATTCGGCCTCGAATCGGCGTTCGTCGACACCTCGGATATCGGCGTGGTCAGAAGCGCGCTCCGACCGGAGACGAGGGTGATCTACGTCGAGACGCCCTCGAACCCGATGATGCAGGTCACCGATTTGCGGGCCGTGGCAGCGCTGGCGCACGCCAACGATGCGTCGCTTGTTGTCGACAGCACTTTCGCGTCCCCGTATCTCCAGCGGCCGCTCGAACTCGGTGCCGACGTCGTCCTTCACTCGGTAACGAAGTTCATCAACGGTCATGCCGACGTCGTTGGCGGAGTCCTGGCTGCGCGCGACCCCGGTCTGGTCGCATCTCTCCGCAAGACGATGACGCTCACGGGCTGCTGCATGGACCCGCACCAGGCGTTCCTGGCGCATCGCGGTCTCAAGACGCTGGCGCTGCGCATCGAGCGGGCGCAGTCGAACGCTTTCGACATCGCCCGCTGGCTGGAAGGGCGTCCTGAGGTTGCCTGGGTCCGTTACCTTGGGCTTGTCAGCCACCCGCAGCACGACCTTGTCCGCCGCCAGATGAAAGGTCCCGGGACGATGATCAGCTTCGAGTTGCGCGGCGGCATCGAGGCGGGCCGGCGGCTGATGAACCGTGTGAAACTCGCGACCTTGGCCGTGTCGCTCGGCGGTGTGGAGACGCTCATCGAGCACCCGGCTTCGATGACCCACGCCTGCGTGCCCGAGGAAGATCGGCGCGCCGCGGGCATCAGCGACGGACTGGTTCGCTACTCAGTCGGAATCGAGGACGTCCGCGACCTCATCGCCGACCTCGAGCAGGCTCTAGTCGGTTCGGAGCCGCGCTCGTTGCCGCATCATCAAGAAACCGAACCCGCAATAGTTACCACTGACCTGGCTAAGGAGTGAATTCAATGCGAATAGCAGTTACCTGCGACAATCCGACGACGGTGGCCGGCCATCTGGGCCGGGCGCCAATGTTTCTGATTTACGACATAGAGGACGGCAAGCCCGTGCTCAAGGAGCAGAGGATGAGACAGGACGCTGGCCACCACGAGCACTGCGGCGAATCGCCGCATGGAGCCGGTCATCAACACGGCGAAGGCCACCACGACCACGCAGGCATATTGTCCGTGGTCGGGGACTGCGCTGTGGTTGTGTCGCGGGGCATGGGGCGACGTATTGCTGTCGACCTTGAGGCCCGGGGTATCCGGCCTGCCGTCATCGACCGCGACCTGCCACCGGCTGAAGCTGCTGCTTGCGCGGCCGCGGGCCAGTGCTTGAAGCCCGGCGGGTTCTGCGGGTGCGAGCATGCCTGACGCGCCCGAGCAACCGTCGTCGTCGGCCCAGCCGTCGCCCATCCACAACTCGCTCCTGGTTTTCAGCGGCAAGGGCGGCGTCGGCAAGACGACAGTCGCCGTCAACCTGGCGCTGGGCCTCGCTCTGGAAGGAAAACGCGTGGGACTGCTGGATGTGGATATTCACGGCCCGAATGCGGCCCACATGCTCGGCGCCGACGGGCTGGCAGTCACAGTCACTAACGGACGTCTGGTCCCGCCAACCGGCGCAGGCGGTGTCAAAGTCATGTCGATGGCCTACCTCCTTCCTGACACCGATGCGCCGGTTGTCTGGCGCGGCCCGGTCAAAGGCAACGCCATCAGGCAGTTCATCCGAGAGATCGACTGGGGCGAGCTTGACTGGCTCGTGGTCGACTCACCGCCGGGCACGGGCGACGAGCCGCTGTCGGTGGCCCAGCTCCTGCCGGGTACCTACGGTATCATCGTGACCACGCCTCAGGCAGTGGCCCTGATGGATGCCCGCAAGGCCGTGGCTTTTGCCCGTCTGCTCAAGGTTCGCCTGCTCGGGATTATCGAGAACATGAGCGGCCTTGTCTGTCCGCATTGCGGTAAGGAGATTGAGTTGTTCCCGGTCGGCGCGGCCGAGAAGCTCGCCCGCGAACTGCTGGTACCGTTTCTCGGTCGCATCCCGCTCGACCCGCGCATGGTGACCGGCGGCGATACCGGTCGCCCGATCCTGTCTGAGGATGACAAGTCCGAACCGGCGCGAGCATTCCGTGCCGTCGTCGGTCGCATCCTCGCAGCCGCCGACAAGCCCGGTGTCGCCTGACTGCTGCGGCTTGCGTCAGCTCCATGACTGAGGGTGTTTGCCGGTCAGGGGGGACGGCGGTACTACCAAAGAACGTATTCCTGACCAAAGGAGTAGGCGTCCACCGCGAGAAACTGGCGAGCTTCGAGGGCGCTTTGCGCAACGCCCGGATAGCGGCCTGCAACCTCGTCCGCGTCTCTTCTATCTTCCCGCCGGGTTGCCGGATACTCCCTCGCGAGAAAGGCTTGAAGCTGCTGACTCCGGGCCAGGTTACCTTCGTGGTGATGAGCGACAACGCTACCTGCGAGCCGCACCGGCTTCTGTCCGCCTCAGTCGGCATAGCCGTACCCAAGGACAGCACCAAGTACGGCTACCTTTCCGAGTACCACTCGTTCGGCGAGCGCGAGGAACGCGCGGGCGACTACGCCGAAGATCTGGCCGCGCAGATGCTGGCCACGACGCTGGGCGTCCAGTTCAACGCTGACACCAGCTACGACCAGCGCAAGGAGATCTGGAAAATATCCAGCCAGATAGTACGCACTCAGAACATCACCCAGAGCGCCATCGGCAACAAGAACGGCCTCTGGACGACCGTGGTCGCCGCAGCGGTATTGGTCGGATGAGCTCCTCCGGCACGCATCGACACTTCCACATGCACCCGGAGGCTGAGCGCCGGCAGTGGCAGAATCCGGAGAGCGTGCTGGCCCTTGCCGGGTTGAAGCCGACGATGACCTTTGTGGACCTTGGCTGCGGCAACGGGTTCTTTGCCCTGCCCGCAGCGCGGGCCGTGGGCGCCAAAGGCCGAGTCTATGGCGTTGACGCCAGCCCTGAGTTCATTGAGGAACTGCGCACGCGGGCCGAAGCCGAGGGACTAAAGAACTTGACCCTGACGACCGGGCGCGCCGAGGAGACGCTCCCCTGCGAGCAATGCGCCGACATCGTCTTTATGGGTAATGTCCTGCACGACTTCGATGACCCGGCCCAAGTGCTGGCGAACGCCCGCAAGATGCTCAAGCCCACCGGCGTGCTGGTCAACGTTGACTGGAAGGATAAGCCATCACCCATGGGGCCGCCAATGTCAATCCGTTTCTCGGCGGCGCGAGCGTCCGGGTTGATAGAGAATGCCGGTTTCAGTGCCGGAGCGCCGCAGGACGTCGGGTCGTACCACTACCTGATTCTAGCTCGCCCGCGTAGCGAATAGCCGCTCCGGGTTAGCGCGGCAAGCAACTCGACCAGCGACCGCGCTCAGGGGTGCGGGAGTTTCGGGGCTATTTGCTGGCTTCGGTATCGGCCTGCGTCGCACGGGTTGGCCAGCGAAGGATCACGATCAGCAAGACGATGCCGACCACAGTCATCCCCAGCGCGACAATCTGATTGCCCCAGAGGTTCGTCTTGTTCTCATAGTAACGCACGAAGTCGATGCCGAATCGGAAGAGCGAGTAGACTACTAGCAAGACTGCAGACAACACGCCCGGCTTCAGGTTCCGCCGTTCAAGCCAGAGCGCGAACAGGAACATCAGAAACCCGGCGGCCGATGAGTAGAGTTGGGTCGGGTGAATCGGTTGGCCGATGAAGGTCGCACCGGCCGGGGAGTTCGGCGGGAAGACGATTCCCAAGGGGCTGCACGTGGGCGAGCCGAAGCAGCAGCCGTTCAGGAAGCAACCGATGCGAGTGAACCCTTCGCCTAGCACTATTGCCGGCGAGACCGCGTCCATCATCCGGCGTACCGGCAGCCTTCTGAGCCAGATGAACAGCACGCCCGCGACAATGCCGCCCAAGAACCCGCCGTAGAACATCAGGCCGCCGAGCCCGCCCCGCCAGAACGCGATGATCTTGATGAGGTCGTGGCTGAACTCCTGCCAGTGGAACGCGACGTAGAAGAGCCGTGAGCCAAGCACGACCGCGAGCAGCACCCAGAGCGCAAGGTCGGATACCTTTCTGGGTTCGACGCCGAACTTCTTCGCCCGGCGTTCGACTACGCCGATGCCGACCACGAATGAGATGAACAGCATCACCCCGTACGAGTAGATGTGCAGGCCGCCTATCCTGAGCAGGATTGGGAACACCAAACCATACTAGGCTTCGGGCCGAGCCAGTCAACAAAGTTCTCCCCGAGATAGACAAGCGCTGTCTGAGTGATGGCCTTCGGGCGAATCCGGTGCGGTGTGCCGCCGGCTGTCGTCGTCTTCTTCAACCGTACGAACCTCGTCCTCGTCCGGGCCGGAAGCTGTCAGCCGAGGGGCGTCTGCGTTGGATCGGCAGAAACCGTCCAACGTTGACCTCTGAGGTCCCTGTCCGTCAGTACACCGTCTGCTGGCGCTGCCTTCTGTCTCATATTGTGGTGTCATGCTGTGGTTGACAACTCAGGGTCGTCAGGTCATAATGGACTCCGTAGCGCCAGATAGGCGGCGGCGCAGGTCGCCAACCACATAGTGGCGCTGAGTGGTCGTCAAGGTGATGACAGCGCGGAGGCACGCGTGAAGTGTTGTGCTTGGGATCGCTATTGGGCCTGTAATCCAACAAGCTCTTTCCAAAATCGGGCCGTGAGGATGAGGATACTCCTATGCGCAGCTGCGCTGCTTCTCGGCGCGAGCGTCGGGTGGGGCTTGCCGGTGCCAGATACAATCCTGCTGCCGGACTCGCTGGGGCCGCTGCGGCCGGGCTATCATCTGGCCTTCGGCAGTTCAACGGACAACATCTACGTCGCGAGTGAGTCGTCGGACATCATGGTTGTGGATGGGAACACCTTCCAGCGCATCAAGCGCATCCATACCGGCACGCCGGTCGGAGGTGCGCTGCTCGTCTCCCAGCACAACCGGCTATACTGCTCGTATCCCAAGCAGGGCCGCATCGGCGTCATTGACTGTGCGACGAACACTGTGATTGGTACGATTCCGGTCGGGACGTGCCCGACGTCGCTCTGCTACAGCACAAGCAGCGACAAGCTCTATTGCAGCGACACCATTGACTGCACGGTATCCGTAATAGACTGCGCCGATGACGTAGTCATGAAGGCTATTCACGTCGGCAACGGCCCGACGGCTATCGCCTATGAACCGACCACCAACAAGTTGTATGCAGGTACTCCGGATGCGCTCCTGGCGGTGTCCTGCTCAAGGGACTCCATCATCGCAACTATCTCTTCTGTCAAAGGCGCAAGGGGTCTGTGTGTCAACAAGCATCTCCAGAAGGTGTATGTGGCGGGTGTAGATAGTGCGTACACATGGACCATGAGCGTGGTCTCCGCCGTCTCAGATTCACTGTTAACCAGCGTGCCGGCTGGTGGCAACGTATTCCCTCGCCTGGTCTGCAACGAGGTCACAGACCGACTATATGAAGCAGTCAACAGCGGTTCTGAAATATGTGAGTTTGACTGCGTGGGAGATACCTACACTCGGGTTGAATCCATGGGCGGTCTCTTCGTGGCGCGAGGCCTGGTTAGTGACTCTGTCAATAACCGGTTGTACTACCTGCTGGACGGAGAGGTCGTTGTGATGGACTGCGCGAGCATGCGGGGCAAGTACGTAATCCTGGTCAACGGATATCTTGCCACCTTTGAAATAGACCCAGCCCGGTACAGGGTGATGTTCGCAGGCGGAAACTGGGAGAGTGTGCTGACGGCGCTCGACTACAAGGGTGACAGCCTTCGTGCAGTGGGCGGTGCGCCGCTCTGCGGCTGGAACGGCAAGCCGTGCCGCAACACTGCTGAAGGTAAGTTGTACTACTGGTGGGGACCGCTGGCAGGCGGCCTTGGTGTGATAGACGAGCAAACCAAGCGTGTGATCAAGCTGGTTTCCATGCCCCAGGCTGCCAGCGACTTCCTGATATACAGCCGGCTGAGCAACAAGCTCTATTTCCCAGTCATGCTTGGTCCCTGGCACGGACAGACAGGCATCGGAGTGATGGACGGGTCGATGGATAGCCTCCTTAAGGTCATCGAGTTCGGAGACGGCCACCCGCCAAGCGTTTTCTGCTATTGCCCGGAGGATGACAAGACGTACTGGAGCGTGTATGGCGGTGCCCGCACATATGTCGCTGCCGTGGACTGCCGGAGCGATTCTGTCGTATCGAAAATGGACGTCTCCTATCCAGTTGACGGGATGCAGTACCTTGGGAATCACCATCTGCTCCTTTGGGAGAAGAACGAGCGGCTGATCCTACTCGACAGCCGCACCGACAGTGTTTTGGTCGACAGCGCAATGTCTGGCATATGTGCGGTCGCGCACACTGGCGACGGCGAGAAAGTCTATGTCGTCCGCGGCCACAGGCTGGAGGTCCGGGGTTCCAATTCGTTGGACTTGCTTGCGACCGTTGACTGGGTCTACGACCGGGCCGTGGATCCGTTTCTCATGTGCGCTGATTCTACTAGCAGGCTCTGCTGGTTCGTGCGGGATCAGTTTCCGATCGGACCGGATAGCGTTCTGACGATAGATACACACGGCGATACTGCAGTTGGGCGGCTGGGCGTAGGCTTCATGCAAGCGCAGGGCTGCTTGGACCACTCCGGTAGGTATGTTCTAAACCCCGACCCTGCGAACGACTACTACCAGAATCCTGACTCCAACAGCTTGATCATCTATGATACGCAATCCGACAGTGTGGCGGCTATCTATGGGGATCTGCCAGTTCCCAATTCTGTCACTCCGAATCAGAAACTGCACCGCATCTATGTCGGGTGTCAGGACGTCATGCTTGTATACCCCGACGCACCGCCTGGAGTCCAGGAAACGCAGAACGCCAAAGTGCGACCGACGAAGTGCGGCCCCACAGTCGTGCGCGGAGTGCTTGTTCTCGACGCAGTGGACAGCAGACAGCATGCAGCACAAAGGGCGGATCTGCTGAATGTTGGTGGGCGGAAGGTGATGGACCTGAGGCCGGGCGCGAATGATGTGCGGGCGCTGGCACCGGGGGTGTACTTTGTCCGGGAAGAGCCCCAAGCCGCAAGCTCCAGACCGCAGGCTGTCCGGAAGGTTGTGGTGGCGAGGTAGGGCAACAAGAAGACAGAATACCGTAGACAGAATACAGGTCAGGGGCGGGCGAAAGCCCGTCCCGTCTGTCAGCGGGGACGGCAAGGCGCGGCATGCCAACATGGTCGGTTCTCACGGAGAACGATGAGCGATGAGCGCGGAACGATGAACAACGGGCACGAGTGATGGCAGGGCCGGTTGAGACGATGCTGACGGCCGACAGCCTACGGCCTACAGCCTGCAGTCAGCGCATCCTGACGACATAGCAGGCGGTTCCTGACGCGCAGGAGGGCGGATTTCGGGTTCACCGAAAGCTCGAAAAGAACCGAGGGTTTAGTGATTCTCTCCGGCAGAGCATAACTTTAGCACGCTCAGTTGGTTAGCCCTCATCGTGTTGCGGAGAGTCCGCATATAGGGGTCGCCTGGGGGCTAGCCTTCGAAGGAGCGTTCGAAGAAGCCATGAAACAAGCCTTGAAATGAGCTTTGAGTTGAGCTTTCAGGGGAGCTTTGACCCGAGCCTTCGACGGAGCTTTCAGGCAAGCGATGTGAGAAGCGATGCGCTGAGCTTTGAGACGAGCGATGCGCGAAGCGATGTCGCGAGCATTGAGATGAGCGATGGAAGAAGCGATGAAGTAAGCCTTCGAGTAAGCGTTCTACGATGCTTTCCAGCGAACTCTGTAGCGAGCTTTCTAACGAGCTTTCAAGGGAGCTCTAAGAGGAGCAATGAGGAGAGGGACGAAGGATGAGTGATGAAAGAGGAAGACGGGCAATTCAGAATTCAGAGACCAGAATGCAGAGCACTCCGAGAATGGAGCACTCGACCACGGATGAACACAGCGCGGCCTCGGAGGCCGCAACCAAACCCGAGGTAACCGCAGATGTCGCAGGTGAGGCGGAGGCGGGATGTCTAGCCGAAGCGGCCAGAGATGTAGTTCTCGGTGTCGGTTTCTTTAGGGTTAGTGAAGATCTGCTTGGTCGTGCCGAACTCTTTGAGCACGCCGAGCATCATGAAGCCCGCATAGTCGGAAACGCGGGCCGCCTGCTGCATGTTGTGGGTCACGATGACGATGCAGTACTCCTTGGCGAGGCCGCGCATCAGTTCCTCAACGTGGAGCGTGGCGATGGGGTCGAGAGCGGAGCACGGTTCGTCCATCAACAGCACCTCGGGCTCGACCGCGAGCATGCGGGCGATGCAGAGCCGCTGGCGCTGTTCGTCGGTGAGGCGGAGTGCGCTCTCGTTCAGTTTGTCTTTGACCTCGTCCCACATATGCACCGAGCGGAGGCAGCGTTCGACGATGGCCTGTAGTTCGGAGCCGTTGTTGGTGCCGTGGACGCGCGGACCGTAGGCGATGTTGTCGAATACCGTGAGCGGGAATGCGTTGGGGCGCTGGAAGACCATGCCGACGCGCTTGCGGAGGTCGAGCACGCTCAAGCCATAGACGTCGCGACCGTCGAGCAGGATTGAGCCCTTGATGCGTGCGCCGTCCACGAGTTCGTTCATCCGGTTGAGGCTGCGCAGCAGGGTTGACTTGCCGCAGCCCGACGGGCCGATGATGGCGGTTATCGAACGGCACGGGAAGGCGATGGATACCGATTTCACGGCCTGGAAGGTGCCGTAGAAGACGTCGAGGTTCCGAGTTTCGAGTTTGGTATCCATTTTAGATTTTGGATTCTAGATTTTGGATTGCCTGATTGCCGTCCACCAATCTAAAATCGAAAATCCTAAATCTAGAATCCCTCATCCGATTCTCCCCGAGACGTAGTCGTCGGTGCGCTTCTGTTTGGGCTTGGTGAATATCTGCGCCGTTGCGCCTTCTTCTACCAGGTCGCCGGACAGGAAGAACGCGACACGGTCGGAAACGCGGGCCGCCTGCTTCACGTTGTTGGTCACCAGCACCCAGGTGAACCGGGTCTTCAGTTCCCGCATCGCATTCTCAATCTGGGCCGTGGATATCGGGTCGAGCCCGGACGTCGGCTCGTCCATCATGATGACCTCGGGGTCGACCGCGACGGTACGGGCGATACAAAGGCGCTGTTGCTGGCCGCCGGAGAGGCGTAGGGCAGACGTGCTAAGGCGGTCCTTTACCTCGTCCCAGAGCGCGGCGGCGCGCAGGCTCTGTTCGACCACGTCGGCGATTCGGGACTTGCGCAGCCGGGCCTTGAGGCGCGGGCCGTAGGCGACGTTGTCGAAGATGGTGCCGGGAAGCGGGACCGGTGTGGCGAATATCAGTCCGACCCGGCGCCGCAGGACGTCGACGTCGAGCTTCTTGACTTCCGTGTCGTCGAGCAGGACGTCTCCGGAACGGAGCAACTCCCGCTGCGTCTCAATCAGGCGGTTGATGACGCGGAGGAGCGTGGTCTTGCCGCTGTGGGCCGGGCCGATGACGGAAACGATGGTATTGGCCTCGATGTCGAGATTCACGCCCTTCAGTATCAGGCTCTTGTTGACCGCGACCGCGAGGTTGCGGATGGAGATCTTAGGGGCAGGTTGAGGTCCAGGTTGAGGTTGAGGCATGGGGCTTCCAGAACCAGGCTGAGGTTGAGGTTGAGATTCAGGCATGGAGTTCTTTACCTTGACCTTAACCTTAGCCTTTTCCTAGTGCATCTTCCTGGTCAGACGATACATCAGTAGATAGGCGACGACGTTGATGAGCAGAATCGAGATGATGAGCAGGAGCGCGGTGCCGTAGGCCCGTTCCATGGAGAGGCCCTCGCGGGCGAGGATATAGAAGTGGACTGCCATGGTCCGGGCCGGGTCGAAGAGCGACTTCGGCATCAGCAGCGAGGAGCCGGCCGTAAAAATGACAACCGCGGTCTCAGCCACACTGCGACCCATGCCGAGGATGACACCGGTGAGAATCCCGGGCAGGGCGTTGGGCAGGACCACGCGGGTGATGGTCTGGGACTTGGCCCCGCCGAGCGAGTAGCTGACCTCGCGCAGGTTGTACGGCACGGCGCGGATTGCCTCTTCGCTGGTACGGATGATGGTCGGCAGAATCATGAAGGCGAGCGTGAGGCCGCCGGCGGCGAGCGACCAGCCCATCCGCAGCCGGATTACGAACAGGATGAAGCCGAACAAACCGAAGATAATCGAGGGCACGCCGGCCAGCGCGTCCGCGCCGAAGCGAATGACCCGTGTGATTGCCGACTCGCGGGTATACTCGCAGAGGTAGACCGCGCTGCCCACGCCGATGGGCGTAGCAATGGCGATGGCAAGCAGGCTGATGTAGATTGTCGCGACGATCGTCGGCAGGATGCCGCCCTCCTTGCCCATCCGTTCCGGCATTCCGAACAGGAACTCGGGCGTGATGACGTGCGCGCCCTTGCTGGTGATGAAGCCGATGATGAAGAAGAGTACGACCACGGTAAACAGGGTCATGGCCGCGAGCAGAACCCAGACGATGCGCTGCCAGGCGAGAGGCTTTATGACCACCGGGCGAATCCAGAGTCCAGAATCCAGAATGCAGAAATCAGAATGACCGGCCCACTCGATCCCTTGATCCCTCGATCTCTTGATCCCTTTTCTCTCACGTTCTCGGCCTCGCGATGATGAGCGCGATGGTGTTCAGGATGGCGATGATGACGAACAGCACCATGCCGGTGGCGAAGAGCGCGGCCTGATGGTCGCCCGAAGCATAGCCCATCTCCAGCGCGATGTTGGAGGTGAGGGTGCGAACTGGTTCGAGCAGGGACGTGGGCATGGTCAGCGCATTCCCCGCCACCATGATGACGGCCATGGTCTCGCCGATTGCCCGGCCCATGCCCAGGATGAAGGCGGCAATGATACCGGAGCGAGCGGCGGGGATTTGAACGCGGTAGAGCGTCTGCCAGCGGGTGGCGCCCAGCGCGAGCGAGCCCTCCTTGTACAGCGGCGGTACCGCGTTGAGCGCGTCAATGGTGATGGCGATAACGGTTGGCAGAATCATGATGCCGAGGATGATGGCCGAAGCGAGCACACTGAATCCGGGACCGCCGAACGTGCGGCGTATCCAGGGAATGAGCACGACCACTCCGATGAAGCCGTAGACGACGGACGGAATCCCGGCCAGCAATTCAATCATCGGCTTCAGGATGCGCACACTCCAGCGCGGGGCAAACTCGGCGAGAAACATGGCACAGGACAACCCAAGCGTCGCGCCGATGATGACTGCGAGGATTGTCACCTCCAGCGAGCCGACAATCATCGGTAGGATGCCGAACTGGCCCCGGCTTGGCGCCCAGTGGGTCGAGGCGATGAAGTGCCAGACGCCGACTTTGGACACCAGCGGCACCCCCTCGCGGAAGATGAAATAGGCGATGAGGAACAGCATTGCCAGAGCCGAGAACGCGACAAGGAGCAGACCTCGCTCGATCAGCTTTTCGCGCATGGAGAAGGAGTCAAGGGGTCAAGGATTCCAGGATTCAAGTGAGAAAGGGATTAAGGGATAGAGGGATCGAGTGGCGGACAGAAATCGGTCTCCGACGGCCGCCCGGTCATTCGTCATTCGCAATTCGTCATTCGTCACTTTATCCTCGTGAGTCCTTCTTCGACCAGAGCGTTCTGGCCTGAGTCACTGAGGACGTATTCGATAAAAGCCTTGGCGGTGCCGGTCGCCTCGCCGTTGGTGAGGAACAGAAACTGGCGCACGACCGGGTATTGGCCGGTGAGGATGGTGGCTTCGTTCGGCGCGAAGCCGTTGAGAGTGACCGCGGCGACACGCTCGTCGATGAGGCCGGCGGAGATGTAGCCGATTGCAGCCGGGTCGTCCGCGACGACTTCCCGCACCGCGCCGTTCGAGTCCTGCACGAGGGCGTCGGGCGCGAACGCAGCCGGGTTCGTCTTGCCGCTCTTGTCCTTCGGCGTGCCCGTGGCCATCACCTTTTCCTCAAAGCTCGCGCGCGTGCCCGAGCCTTCCTCGCGAGTTATCGGAGTAATACGTCGATTCGGACCGCCCAGCTCCTTCCAGTTGCGGATGCGACCGGCGAATACGTCGCGCGCCTGCTCCATAGTTAACTCGCGTACCGGGTTCTGCCGGTTGACAATCAGGGCGATGGCGTCAAGCGCGATAGGGATTTCGACCAGGCCTTTCTCTTCACGAGTGAGCTCGCGCGAGGACATGCCGATGGCGCAGATGCGGCTCTGGCAGGCGCGGATGCCGGCGCTCGACCCGCCGCCCTGAACACTGATTTTCGCGTCCGCGTGGGCGCGCATGTAGAGTTCGGCCAGGCGTTCGGCAAATGGCTCGACCGATGTCGAACCGGCGAGAGTTATTCCAGCCCTGCCCGACCGAGCGCAGCCGGCCATCGCCATCAGGCCGGCGACAAGCAGGAGACCGGAGGAGAGCCGCGTAATGCTAAGATTCTCACATAGTTAGTTAGCTGCATATCAGGATTGTGTTAGGATTGTGTTAAGATAGGTGATGGCGGCATGGCCGGAGGCCCTCGGGGCGTCGGAAACCCCTCCGAAACAGCAAAGATGCTTGACACCGGGCGACGCACCTTTATAATCGCGTGTGCATCCCACCGTGAGGGTCCGCCAGCGGCTGGGCCTTCAAGTTCTCTTCGATTTCTCCAGCATAATCGATGCTATCGGCTTCTGCTCCGACAGCGGTCTGCACGTGCTCGAGCTCAATCTGGGCAACATCGAATTCCAGCGCCAGTTGGCCCACGCCCGGGAGCGGCGGCGGATACGCGCCGCCGCGCTCCGGCAGGAGGTGGCCCTGGCAATCCACGCGATTGACGGGCCATCTTTCTTTATACCCAGCCCCCGAGTGCGCGCGGCCGGAGTGAAGCAGCTCATGGAGGAGCTTGATTGGGCGCACGGAGTCGGGGCGAAGAACGTTGTTATGCACCTCGGGTTCGACATGAATTTCGGAATGGATGGCGGCATGCGGTACACGCACCAGGAGTTCCCGGACTACTACGCCGGGGCGCTTGCTGAGTCGCTGGCCGAGCTGAAGGCCTACGCGCGCGGTCGGGCAAGGCTCTGCGTGGAGAACGTCGGCGGGTTCCGCTACGACCTGACGCCGCCGATTCTCGACCGGCTCCTCGGCGGCAATCTCGGTCTCTGCATGGACGTCGGGCACGTCAATGTCCTGAAGCCGGACATGCGCGCCAACGAGTTCGCGTTCTTCCGCAGGCACCGGCAGTACATCTTCCACAGCCACGTCCACGACAACTCGGGGCTGCGTGACGAGCATTCGGCACTGGGGCGAGGCCGCATAGACTTCGTGCCTTTCTTCCGTCTGCTGGAGAAGACCGACGCGCTCGTCGTCTTCGAGGTCAGGCCGAAAGAGTCCGCGCTTGAGAGCCTCCGTTATTTCGAGAAGGAGATTGAGCCGAGACTTTGAGGCGATGAAGATGCGAAGGTCAAACTTCAAAGGTCAGGGCGCAAGATTCGGGATGGCCGGAATTCTGCATCTCTCAGCTTGCAGTTTGCATCTTGCAGTCCGTTCTTCTGTCCGTCCAGTCCGGAAAACCAAAGCAGTGATGTGGTACCAGGAGCAGAGTTGATATGACCAAAGCAAAGCAGCTCGAACAGCTCGAGCGGGAGTGCCACACGCGAGGCGTCAAGCTCATCTACGACGATCTGCGTAGCGAAGGCGGGCTGTGCCGGTTGCGCGGGTCTTTCTACCTGATTCTAAACCGGCGGCTGGCGTCCGAAACCAAGACCCGCATCATCGCCGATGCGCTGGCGCGGGTCCCGGAGCGGATGCCTCAGCCGGAGCCGGCAGTTCAGGTTTCCCCGGCGGAAACCGCGCCGGTCGTCGTCAGCTACCCGGAGCCGGCATACGAGGAACCCACGGTCGGGGTTCCTGTCGCAGCCGGAGTCCCGGACAGCCAGAGCTAATCCCGGATTGGTAACACAGAGGCGGGCCGGCAGGCCCGCCTCTCTTTTCAAGGTTGTTGGGCAGTCAGGCCCGGGCGCGGCCGCCTTCCACGGGCCGAGTCGGGACTATCTTCCTTCTATTTGTTTGAGCAGGCGACGGGCGTCAGGTTTGTCGTCGAGTTCAGCGTCGCCCGCGTATTTGGGGTCAGTCGTCGCGAGCAGCGAATCGAGCTGGGCGCGGGCCGCGACCCAGCGTTTTTCTTTCACGTAGGTCCTGGCAAGGTCCAGCCGGAGCAGCGTGTAGTTCGAGGCGACCGCGATTCCGCGCGTGTAGTATTCCTCGGCTTTGTCGAGGCTGCCGCCGGCAAAACCGGGCAACTCGTAGTACAGCACGCCGTATGCATCAAGCGCCGTAGGGTGATTCGGGTTGATCTCGAGGGCACGGTTGAACGCCTTTTTCAGGCCGGGCACCATGAAAAGGGAATTGAGAACGCCGCGCGTCTGGCCAATACGTCCCTGAGCTACGCCCCACCAGCAATGCCCCTCGTCGTTCTCGTCGTTGAGGGCAATCAGAGTCTCGGCTATCGCCTTGGCACGACCGAAGTACATGAGTTTGTCGGCCTTGGTGTCCGCGTACTCGCCCTTCTTGACATTGGCGCGGGACCAGAGGTAGAGCAAGTGTTCGTCGCTCGGACTGGCAGTGTGAGCAGCGGCCAGCAGGTTAAACGCGGAATCGAGCCAGGTCGGGTTGAGTTGTCGGTTGAAGAACATGTATTCGGCTCGGTCCGTCGTCGCGGCACCCGCTAACGTCACCATCACTGCAAGGAGAAGCAGCCTCTTCATCTTCCCTCCGTACTTCGTCCCTATCTATTCCTTGGTGCTAGTGTCCTTCGTACAACTCCTCGAGTTCCTCATGATACGCGGTGATTACCTGGGGTCGTTTCGTCTTGAGGCTCGGGGTCAGGAGTCCGTTCTCGACCGTGAACGGGTCCGGGATGAGTCGGAACCGGCGGACCTGCTCATACTGGGCAAAGCCCGCGAGCGCCTTCTTGATCTCCGCATCGTACAGTTTGAGCACCTCGGGATTGTCGAGCAGGTCGGTGTGGCGCTTGAACGCGATGCCGTGCTCCCGGGCAAAGGCCTCAAGCGCGATCCGGCTCGGGACGACCAGCGCGCAGAGGAACGGTTTGCGGTCACCGTGGATCAGGGCCTGCTCGACATACTTGGAGTTGCACACGGCCAGCTCAATCGGGGACGGCGGGATGTTCTTGCCATACGAGTTTATGATGAGTTCCTTGATGCGGCCGGTGATGATGAGGTTGCCTTCTTCGTCGAACTTGCCCTGGTCGCCGCTGTGGAACCAACCCTCGGTGTCGATGACCTCGGCCGTTTCCTTGGGCTTGTTCAAGTACCCTTTCATCAAGTTGGGGCCGCGCACGAGGACTTCGTCGTTCGGGCCGATGCGCACTTCCACGCCGGCGAGGGGCTTGCCGACCGTGCCGACTCGTTCCTGGCCCGGGATTGCGACGCAGACCGCGGGCGAGCACTCGGTCAGGCCATAGCCTTCAAGCAGGTTGAACCCGAGGTTGCGGATAATGTGGGCCAGTTTTCGGTCGAGCGGGGCGCTGCTTGAGACCATCACCCGGAGCCTGCCACCGGCCAGTTGTTTCAGCTTGTCCACGACCAGCCTGCCCAGCAGCCAGTGTTTGAACCGAAGCCAGAGAGAAATCGGCAGATTCCCGGCCTTGCGCCGGGCGTAGCGGCTGTACGTCCGCAGGGTCGAGATCATCAACAACCGGTTGATGGCAGGCCCGGTCAGGACCTTGTCCTGCACCGTGTTGTAGACCTTTTCGAGCACGCGCGGCAGCACAATCATGACGGTCGGACGGGCGAGCTGGACGTCTTTGGCGATGGTCTGGACCGATTCGGCATAGGCAATGGCGCCGCCCGCCATCAGCATGCAGTAGTACCCGCCGGTGCGCTCAAACATGTGGCACAGGGGCAGGAACGAGACCAGCACGTCATTCTCGTTGACGCCGAACAGCGGAATCAAGACCTGGACATTGGAGAGGACGTTACGGTGCGTGAGCATCGCGCCCTTGGGCTCGCCGGTCGTTCCCGAGGTGTAGCAGACCGTGAACAGGTCGTCCGGTCCGGGTCTGTGTGGTTCGCCGAGCTTAGGGTTCTTCTTCAGCGCCTCGGCCCCGGTCCTGACCAGCTCCTCGAAGTTGAGCAGTTCCTTGCCGGCCCGGCTCTTATGCTCCTGGCCGAAGACCGTGACTACGTCCCGGAGCGGCGGGACCTCGGACAGAATCCGGGTGATGTTGGCGAAGAGTTCCGGGCTTTCGACGACGAGGTGCGTGACCCCGGCATCGTTCAGGATGTAGCGAATCGCGTCCGCGCCGAGCGTGTGGTAGACCGGAATCAGCACTGCCCCGAGCTTGGCGACGGCAAGGTCGGTCATGACCCACTCCGGACGGTTGTACGAGTAGATGCCCACCCTGTCGCCGGGTTTGACCCCGCGTTCGGCCAGGCCCGCGGCCAGCGCGTCAACGGTCCCCGAAAGCTCGGCGTAGGTGATGCCCTGGTACTTCCCATCGACCTTCCGCATCAGGGCGGTGCGGTTCCCGAATCTCCGCGCGACCTCGGCAAAACAGGCGTAGACGGTATCAGGCATGTGACCCCCTTGGGGAATGACCAAGTCCCAATTGCCAACGACCAACGAATGACCAGCAAATCCCAGACCCTACTGCGCGCATTGGGCATTGATTGGGAATTGGGGGTTGGGTATTGGTCATTTCTTTCTATATGATTCTCAGCTCTTTGCCGACAAGCATGAACTTCTGAAGAGCAGTCCGCAACTGCTCCTCGCTGTGCGTGGCCATCAGGCTGATGCGGATTATCGCCTGGCCGGACGGTACTGCCGGGAACACGACCGGGTTGGCGAACACGCCTTCCTGTTCAAGCCGTCCCGCGGCCCGATAGGCCCGGTCGTCGTCGCCGACGGCGATCGGCAGAATCGGCGTGCCGTGGTCGTGCACCGCGAATCCGGCGGCCTTCAGTCCCGAACTCATCAGCCGCGTATTGGCCCGCAAGCGTTCGACCCGCTCCGGCTCTGACTTGAGGACGTCGAGTGCGGCGATGACCGTGGCGGCAACCGACGGCGGCAGGCTGGCCGAGAATATCGACTGCCGTGCGTTGTAGCGCAGGAACTCCACGACCGGGCGTTGCCCGCCGGTGAACCCACCGATTGCAGCCAGCGATTTGGAGAGAGTCCCGGATGTGACGTCGATCTTGCCTTCCATGCCGAAATGCTCGGCCGTGCCGCGACCGGTCCGGCCCAGGACCCCGGTCGCGTGGGCATCGTCGACCATCAGTCTGCAGTCGTACGTGTCGGCCACCCGGCGGAGCCCGGGCAGGTCGCAGATGTCTCCTTCCATCGAGAAGACGCCGTCAGTGACTATGAGCTTGGCTGCCCCGGTCGGCGTCTCATTGATCTTTGCCTCGAGGTCGGCCGTGTCCCGGTGACGATAAACCACGGTCCTGGCACGAGTTTGGCGGTAGCCGTCGATAATGGAGGCATGATTCAGCTCGTCCGAGAATATGAAGTCGCCCTGACCGGCCAGCGTGCCGACGGTTGCGGAAAGGGCCATGAAACCGGCGGAGAACGTGACGACTCCCTCGACCTCTTTGAACCCGGCAATGGCTTGTTCCATCCGGAGGTGGAGCGGCGTGGTGCCGGTGAGGAGCCGCGAACCGGCGCTGCCGGTGCCGTATTCCTCGATGGCTGCGGCAGTTGCGGCCTTCACCTTCGGGTGCCCGGTCAGACCGAGGTAGTTGTTCGAACCAAGGTTGATGAGTTCCCGACCGTCTCTGGTCGCGACCGGAGCCGCAGCCGGCGATATTTCGCGTGAATAGAAGAATCGATCACGGGCCCGGGCGGACTGGATTACATCGTCAAACTGACGGCACTTATCAAAAAGGTCCACTATGCCTCCGTTCATGCCTGGCCGGCCATCGGCTGGATTATAGCCCTGCCATCTGGCAAGGCAAGCAATTGGATACGGTTCTTCCGCTGCGGGCGGAACCGAGCCGAAAACGGCCCTAGCTGAAAGCTCTTGACACCGGGAAAGACGAGTCTAGAATTACCCGGCAATCGACAGTGTGACTGTACGCCAATAGAGCAAAGACTAACCGTTGCGTGGCCACCTAGCGAATGGCTGCAGCAACAAAATGGCAGATAGGCAGTCCATGGTCCAAGTGCCATGAACACTAAGGAGGAACACGTGAGGAAACTGATCGCTGCCGCGGCGCTACTCGCCGTGGTGTTCGTCGTTGGATGCCAGGACACCAAGAAGGTGACCGAGCTCCAGGGACAGGTCGACAAGATGACGCAGCAGATTAACGACATGACGGGTCAGGTGGCCAAGCTGCAGGCGACGAACGACTCGCTGACGAAGGCCATGGCCGACTCGATGGCCAAGATGCATCCGGTGAAGGCCGGCAAGCCGGCGGCTGCCCCGACCGGCGCCAAGACCACGCCCCCTGCGGCTGGCAAGCCCGCGCGGACCGGCCGGTAACGGGTAACTAAGGTAGAGAACCACACAGGAAAGAGGGCCAAATGAGGAGACTGCTCCCGATTGTATTGGTTGGGGTTGTGGCAGTCGCCGCGCTCATGATGACGAGTTGTACCAGCGTCACGGGCGGCGCGCCGACAAACGTTACGATAACGGCTGCAACCGACAGCACGCTGACCATCAGTTGGACCGCTCCCACCGATGGAACGCCGGACAAGTACTACGTGGCGTTCATGGCCACCGGCACTTCGAGCTACACCGACATCGACACGACGACCGCTACTTCCTACACGCACGACCCAGCCGGTAAGACCGGGTCGTACAAGGTAACGGCGGTCTTTGGCAGCACTACCTACGACGCCGCCGCGAATCCGAGCACCGCGCCCATCGCTACGTCGGCGACCACCGTGTCCGAGCTGAACGCCACCGGTAACTCGGGCTTCGGCTGGGACCGTACTGCCGGCACCGGCAGCACGTACAGCATGACGGCCGCGGGTAACGCCGCGAACGTTGACTTCTACATCACCGACTTCGCTACCGGCTTCGGCGGGACGACATACTCGATCGCCAGTCCTGATCAGGGGCCGAGCGACCCGGGTGCCGTTGTACCGACGGGCAGCTGGCGGGTGAACGCGTTCAGCAGCGCTCTGACCAGCGAGACCGCCCCGCTTCCTGTCCACAGTGGCACGACCTACTTCAACTTCACCGATCTCTCTACCGACCCGATCATGGTTGCCTGCTACACAGCTGATGGGTACTACGCCCTTGCGAAGCTTTCGAGCTACAACACCGGCGCGGGCACGGTCAGCGTTCAGACCTGGTTCCAGCCCATCAAGGGCCTGCGTCTGATACAGCACTAAGAAGCGGGACCACAGCTTTGAGCCCCGGCATCGGCCGGGGCTCGGCATTTTCAGGCTCATTCCGGAATGCCGGGACGAGCCGCCGGCGCCGCGGGTCATTCCAACGACCTCTCCAGCGACACGGGAGTCGATACCCGTCGGCCGTGTTGCGGCACTTGCATCACGGGCAAACAAGGGTATATTGTTGCCGTGAAACTCAAGAGTGTGGCTCTGACCGGCCGTGACCAGCGAAGGGCTTCACATGAGCATCGTCCCTGGCTCAAGGTCAGCAGGCCACCGCGCGCTAGTGTCGTGGGATTCGAAAGGACCTGAACCCTCAAGGAGGATGACCATGAAGAGAACGCTGATCGGTGCCCTCGCAATCGCGTTGGCTCTAGTCGGCGCGGGGTGCAACTCCTCGCAAAACAACAACATCGAGGTGACCAAGCCATTCGTCACCGCGCATGCCACCAACGCCGGCGGCACGCTCCATCTGACGTGGAATGAAGAGACCGGCGCGAAATTCGAGATAAAGGCCGGATCTGCGGTCGACACGACGGATACGGGCGTGACGTCCTACGACGTCACAACGCCGGTTGAAACCGTGGCGGTTGTAGCATTCAGCAGCGCCAACCGGAGCGACGCGGCCATCGTCATCTGCAGCAAGCTCGTCTCGTCCTCGGTTACGTTCTACAACGACCTTGACACAACCCATGAGAACGGCTTCGGCTTCGACACTACCGGCGCCGCGACGGCCTACAAGTACGCAGTAGAGAATTTCCCGATGCTCGACTTCATTGCGACTACCTCCGGCGGGCAGACAATGCTGCAGAAGGCCGGCGGGACTGCGACCAGGGCCGGCGACAAACTGAAGGCCGCAACCGGAACCTACGACGCAATCACGATTGCGGATTCCATGGGGACGTACCTGAACACGGTCGCCCTCTACGCCGACAGCGCGTACTACCTCCGGATGAGCGCCAACGATACGATGTGGACTGCGGCCGACAACTACGCCAAGATGCACGTCGATTCGATCTCCGGTACGAAGGTCAGTGTGACGGTCACGTACCAGACGGTCAACGGGATCCGCTGGCTGAAGTAACAGAGTCTCGATTTACATCGTCTGTTTACCCGGGGGGCTTCGGCCCCCCGGGTGCTTCATTCCGGGACACGCAGGCTCCGCGCAGCCGTGTGGCTTGAATCCTCGGTGGCGAGGCGTATATTTGTGGCGTGAAGCCTGACGGATGCGTCCGGATTCTGCCTGTTGCCCTGCGCAGCGGACTGCTGTGTGCGGTTGCGGCATTGGTTTGCCTGACTGGGTGTAAGAACCCGGGCGAAGGGCCGCCCACCAAAGTCGCGCTGACCGCGGCATCGGACACGACCATCAGAATCAGTTGGAAAATCCCGGTCGGGGCCCTACCGGACAGTTACGTCCTCGCCTTCCAGGAAACCGGCCAGTCGACGTGGCAGGACTTCGGAACTGCCACCGACAGCGCGAAAGATGCCTACCACAACCCGCGGGGCAAGACCGGCAGATACCGGGTTACATCTGTCTTCGGCGGCAGGTCATATTCCGCAACCCAGACGCCGACGTCGGAGCCGGTTCACAGCGCAGCGATGCCGGTCGGCGAGTTGAACAGCACAAGCTACCCCGCCTATGGCTGGGACCGGGACAGCGGCACCGGGTCGGTCTTCACCATGAAGTACGCTAGCAACGCCGATAATGTGGACTTCTACATCACGGATTGGACGACGGGCAAAGGCGGGCAATACTACGCGGCCAGCCCCGATTTGGCGCCGAACGAGCCCGGCGGTGCCGGTCTGGTCCCGGCCGGCGCGTGGCGGACGGCAGGGCTGAGCCTGCTGCCGGCTGACCAGCAATCGCCGCTGCCGGCGTACAACTCAGGTGCCTACGCCGACAATCTGCTGTTGAGGACGGATTCGACCTTCGCGGCCGTGCTGTGCACCGACTCCGTCTGGGTATTTGACACTACCCTGGTGATCGACACCACCACTGAGATAGACACGACCACCCTGGTTGACACCTTTCCCATTGTAGAACGGCGCTACGGCCTGGTCCTGTTCGGCAGCCCCGATACCATCAGCGGCACGGTGCCGGTTGAGACCCGGTTCCAGCTCATCCCGAACCTGCGTCTGATTCAGCACTAGCCAGCCGGCGGTCGCCGCGTCCGGCTTGCAGGGCTTGGGCCCGGCCGGTATAGTTGTGCCGTGAACGACCAGAACTTGCTGCTGACAAACTGCTCGCAGGTGCTGACGATGGTCGGTGAGGGCCTGGGCGTCGTTGAGAATGGCGCGGTCCGGATTCGTGACGGCAGGATTCTTGAAGTCGCCGAGCACCCGCTCTTACCCGAGCAAGGGGAGACCGAGATCGACTGCTGCGGCAACGTCGTCATGCCCGGTTTCATCGACCCGCACACCCATCTTGTATTCGGCGGCTGGCGGCAGAACGAATTCGAGATGCGACTCGCGGGCAGGACCTACAAGGAAATCGCCCAGTCCGGCGGAGGCATTCTCTCGACCGTCATTCACACCCGTCTGGCGTCCGAGGATGACCTTTACAACCGCGCCCTCGAACGTCTGCACGAGATGGTCAACTGGGGTACGACAACGGTCGAGGTGAAGTCGGGGTATGGACTCGACACTCAGGCAGAGCTGCGGATGCTGCGGGTAGCCAGGCGGCTAGGCGAACTGGGACTTTGCCGCGTTGTCCCGACCTTTCTCGGCGCACACAGCGTTCCCAAGGGCACACCCAAGTCCGACTACATCAAACGTCTTGAAACGGAGATGATACCGGCGGTCGCGGAGGAGGGCCTTGCGCGGTTCTGCGACGTCTTCTGCGAGGACTTCGTCTTCAACGCGGACGAGAGCACGCGCATCCTGGAAACCGGCAAGCGCCACGGGCTGGTTCCGACCATCCACGCCGACGAGGTCGAGGCCTCCGGCGGTGCCGAGGTCGCGGCCAAGGTCGGTGCGGCTTCGGCCAGCCATCTGCTGCAGCCTTCCGAGGCAGGCATGGCGGCGATGGCGCATGCCGGCGTGGCGGCCGTGCTGCTTCCCGGCACGAGCTTCTTCCTGCGCACGGCGCACCGGTCGCCGGTGGCGAAGATGCGCGACCTCGGTATCGTGATGGCGCTGGCGAGCGACTTCAACCCCGGCTCCTGCCCGATGCTGGCCCAGCCGCTCACCGCACAGTTCGGTTCAATCTACTACGGCCTGACTATCATCGAGGCATTGCGTGGCATCACCGTCAACGCGGCCCGAGCCCTCAAGCTCGATTCAGAGGTGGGCACACTTGAGCCAGGGAAGGTCGCCGATGTCGTGGTCACCGATTTCCCCGACTACCGTCACATCATCTATCGACTCGGCCACAACCCGGCCTGGATGACAATCCATGGCGGCCGGGTCGTCCACCGCCAGTACTAGGGGCCAAACGTCTGTCGTCAGGCCTCGGACTGCACGGAGGCCGTGCCGCCGCCACAGTCCAAAGGCCGCCCTGCGCGGCCGGGCTGGCTCGCTTGACAGCGGCAGAACTGATGGCAGGAGAACCGATGCGCCTGTCCCATCATGGTAGAAGTGTCAGAATAGCTCTTGTCGGGCTGCTCGTGATTCCCGCCATCTCAATTGCAGTTGCATCGGGGAGAAAGCCCCCAAAGGAACAGGGAGCCGCGGTTACCTTGCGGCGAATCTCGTCGAGTGAGGTGATAGACATCCTTCACAGGTTTCCCGAGATGGTGTCCGGCCGCTTTGCCTCTGACATGAACGACACTGGGGCTTATCAAAGAGCTGTACGCGTTCAGGGAAATGACATCGGCTCCGTGGGGACGTATCTTCCCGGGCGTTCGATTCTACCAAGGGCTCGACTTCGGCAGAACCGACGCAGAATACCCTTGCCTGATCGCGATTGCTGGCAACAAGCTTACCCCAAGGTGCGGCTAATCTAGAATCTACAATCTAGAATCTAAAATGCCTCGGGCGGGCGGGTAGGCGGAAACGGGCAGCGTTCCCGATCCCCGAGACGGAGTCGGCTAGTGCCGGCGGTGGGTCCGGCGCGCAGGCATGCGGTGGTACGGACAGGCCTTCCACCGGCCGCCTGCCCCGAACGGGCAGCCGAACGCGGGCACCAACTTGAACCCCTTTGCCAGCAAGGCCGAGCGGTACTCCTCGTGCCGTGGGTCGGTGGGTAGCAGGAGCACGCACGCGTCGGCCCGGTTGAATGTCAGTCCGGCTCTGAGTTGGTCCGAAAGGGGCATGTTCGGTCGGAAATTCTCACAATCCATAGTTAGCCTCCAATGGTTGGCGGATTATCGGGGCTGCGGGGAACGCCGGCCGCGTGCACCATTTGGCCGATGCCGGTCCCGGTCCTCCCGCATTCCATCCTGCCCAGTCTAGGTCAGGGAGTCAGGGAGTCAAGCGATTGGCGACGGTGACCAGCGGATTGTTTCCGGGCAGTCATCCTTCTTCTCATCCCGAACACCCCTCCGCGCCCATCGTCCAGCGGAAGCTGAACGCCAAGTGCCCGCAGGTACGCCCGCGAATCTGAGAAATGCTTTCCCGAGACGAACACCCATCGGCCGGGCGTCTGCGGCCGAGGTGAAGTCGGGCTACGGACTCAATACCGACATCGAGCTGCGGATGCTGCGGGTGGCGCGCCGGCTGGGCGCCCACAGCGTGCCCGAGAACAGAGCCGAGGCCGACTACATCGAGCGCCTGGAAAAGGAGATGATGCCGGCCGTAGCCGCGGCCGATTTGGCTGAGCTCGCTTGACAGCGGCAACCAGCGACCTAGACTCATGTTAGGAGAACAGGTGCGCCTAACGCGTCTGGTCGTGTGCTTCGGCATGCTCGCAGTCTCACTGGCCTTCGGCCAGTGGCTGGAGAAGACCATCTATCTGCCCGACTCGTTCAGTGGCATGAGAGCCCCACTTCGTCTTGCATACGACTCCAGAAACAATACGGTCTACGTTGCAGGGGATGCTTGGGTTGATGCCATCGACGGCGCGACCGACCAGAAGGTAGCCCGGATACCGACGAGCTCGAATGGCGTCGCTCTCTGTTTCAACCCGACCAACAACAAGGTCTACTGCGCGAACTACGACAGCGGCAATGTGACCGTGATAGACGGTCGTACGAACAAGGCCATTGCCACCGTGACCACAGGCTCAGGAGCTACCGCTCTGTGCAGCGACTCTTCGAACAACAAGGTCTACTGCGCGAACTTCAATAGCAACAACGTGACCGTGATCGACGGCGCGACCGACAGTGCTATCGCGACTGTGACTGCAGGCGACGAGCCTGTGGGGTTTTGCTGCAACCCGACGAACAATAAGGTCTACTGTGCCAACTGGTACAGCTACAGCGTCACGGTGATAGACGGTGCGACCGACAGCGTAATCGCGACCGTGGCCGTAGGCGACGAGCCTGGGGCTCTCTGCTACAACCCAACGAACAACAGGGTCTACTGCGCCAACTTCAGTGGAAACAGCGTAACTGTGATAGATGGCGCGACCAATGGAGTCCTTACGACCGTGCGCGTAGATACTGAACCGGGGGTCCTCTGCTATGACCCGACGAACAACAAGGTCTATTGCGGGAATTCGTACAGCCACAACGTGACCGTGATCGACGGCGCGACCGACAGCGTCATAGCGACCGTGGCTACGGGCAGCGGACCTTGCGCTTTCTGCTCCAACCCGGCCAACAACAAGGTCTATAGCGCGAACGCCGCTGGCGACGTGACCGTGATAGATGGTGCGACGAACGGCGTCATCGCTTCCGTGACTGCAGGCATGGATCCTCGTGACCTGTGCTATGACTCGGCCAAGAACAGGGTCTATTGCGCAATTTCCTATAGCGGCGCCGTGGTCGTGATAGACGGCGCGACGAACGGGGTCACCGACACCGTGACAACGGCCTGCGGGCCCATGGCCCTCTGTTACGACTTGGCGAGTCACAAGCTCTACTGCGCCGACAGGGGCGTCAATACGCCGGGCAATACGGTCTCGGTTATAGACGGCACGACCAGCGAAGTCCTCGCCACCGTGGTCGTAGGCGAGTATCCTTGTGCCCTCTGCTACAACGCGACCGACAATAAGGTCTACTGTGCAGGTAGCGGTGTGACAGTGATTGACGGTGCTGGCGATACAGTGATTGCGACCGTGAAGGCGGGTGGCGGACCGTTGTGTTATAGTCCGCAGAACAACAAGGTCTACAGCACGCGTCGCAACAACGTCGACGTGATCGACGGCGCTACCAACCGCATCGTCGCCACGGTGACGGTTGGCTCCGAGGACTTTCAAACTCTCTGCTACAACCCGACGGACAACAAGGTCTACTGCGCGACCGACTGGATAGACAACAACTACATGACCGTGATTGACGGCGCGGGTGACTCGGTCCTCGCCACGCTGGCCGTGCCCGGTTTGCCTCGGGCGCTCTGCTACAATTCGACGAATGACAAGGTCTACTGCGCGGACGGTGACAGCTACACCGTGACGGTGGTCGACGGCGCGGGCGATTCGGTCCTCGCGACCGTGGCTTCGCCGGGTTACCCGTATGCGCTCAGCTACAACCCGAAAGACAACAAGGTCTACTGTGCGAATGCAGAAAGCGCTAATGTGACCGTTATCGACGGTGGCAGCAACGGAGTCATTGCCAAAGTGCCTGTAGGCGACCATCCCCAAGCCCTCTTCTACGACTTGGCCAACAACAAGGTCTACTGCGCAAATGGCGGCAGTAGAGACGTTACCGTCTTTGACGGGGCGACTAATGGGGTAGTTGCTACCATCGGGGTTGGTAGTTCTCCCTGCGCCTTCGCTTGGAATCCAGTTCAGAATCGCGTCTACGTTGCGAATGGCATGAGTTCGAGCGTTTCAGTCCTGCGTGACAAAGGCGGGGGAATCGCGGAAACGCCGTGCGCCAAAGTGCGAACGACGAACCGGATGGCGACCGTCATACACGGTTTGCTGCGTCTGCCGGCGTCGAGCGTGATGCACGGAGCGTCATGCACGTTGCTCGACATCAGCGGGCGGAAGGTCATGAATCTGAAGCCGGGAGCAAATGACGTGCGGGCGCTGGCGCCGGGAGTGTACTTTGTGAGAGAAGCCCAAGCGCAAGCTCAAGCCCAAGCCGTTCGCAAGGTCGTGCTGACCGACTAGCTACACTTCGAACCCGTCGAGCAAGGGCTGCCCGCGACCATGCGGGCAGCCTGCATTTGTAGACCCGTAGGGTCTACCTCAACCCGACCTTGGCAAAGGTAGTGCCAGAGGCTGGGCCAGAGGCATCGGCAGAGGCATTACCAAGGACCCTGCCAGAGATATTGGGAGAGGCATTGCCAGAGACTCTACCAAAGCCATTGGGAGAGGCTTTGCCAAAGGCACTGCCAAGGGCCGTGCCAAAGGCATTACCAGAGGCAATACCAGAGACCGTGGTAAAGCCATTACCAGAGGCACTGCCAGAGCCGTTGGGAAAGGCTTGACCAGAGACTCTGCCGGAGGCGTTACCAGAGGCTCTGCCAAAGGCATTGCCCAAAGCTCTGCCGGAGACCTTGGGAAAGGTATTGCCAGAGACATGGGTAGAGCATCCCCCAGACCGGCCCTGGGGTGGTCAATCATCGATTCTGCGAAAGTCACTTGCATATTCTGGCTCTCTCAAGCGTATCTATGTATGCTCTAGACGGGAATGTTACACATTTCTCGTCTTTCCGCGCTTAAGTTGCTTGGATAGAACGATTTAGGTCGTGACGCCGACCGTAGACCACGCTTCTGGAATCGCCTTGGGAACCGTTCCGGGAACGGTTCGGGGGGCGGTTCGGAACGCGACTCTGAACGGGACGCGGACCTCGATTCTCGACCCGGTTTGCGGGGGCACATGCACCGTGGTTGTGAGCCCGGCTTCGGGGCCGATTCCGAGAAGCTCTGTCAGGGTGGCCTGAACGGCGGTTCGCCGTTTGAGTATCTCCGCGACTGCCACGATGACTCCGACGCCGGTTTGCGCGGCGGTTTGGACCGTGGTTTTCGGCTTGACTTCGAGGGCCTCTCTCCCAGCGCTTCAGTTGATCTCTCGGACAAGGAAAGCTCAGCGCTGACTACTTGCAGTTGTGGGGTGTTGCTGGGACGGGTATAATCCATGGAGTGCAGATGAAGATGCTCCGCCAAGCATTGCTGTTGTCAGCGACGCTGGCTGTTTCGCTAGCGCAGGCCGCCGTGGTTGCGCGCAAGCTGACGTTCGGGCCGAGCCGGTTCCATACTGAGTTTGCAGTTGGTAGTTTGCAGTTTGCAGGCGCGGCAGGTGCCGCTTGGGACACGATCCGAAATGCCGGGCATTTCGGTCATGTCCCGCGCTATGAACTAGTACTTGGCGATGGGATGGATGTGAGCGATGAGCCCGGAGCGCCGCAGGTGCCGGTCGAGCCGGTGGTGATTGCGCTGGAAGGACACCAGCAGGTCGCGAGCGTGACATTTGAGGTCGGGGCATGGCGGGCAATTGGAGGACAGCATCTGGTATTGCCTTGCCCGAAGCAGCAGGTGCTTGTTGCGGGCACAGACCTCGGGGTTAGGTCAGAAGCCAAAAGCCAAAAGCCAAAAGCCAAAACGGTTGCGGCGACAGAGCCAAACGCGGCAATCTACCAGTCGGAGAACCCATATCCTACGAGCGTAGCCCGCTGGACCGGGACGAGCTACAGGCATGATTCGACCTTTGTGCAGGTGCTGGTGTATCCGGTGCGGTATAGAGGGGCGGAGAGACGGGTTGAGGTGTGTAGGAAGGTTGAGGTTAAGGTTGAGGTTGAGGAGCGGGCGAAGGCAGGTGTAAGATGTCAGATGTCAGATGTGAGAAGTGCCGGAGCGGAAAGCGGTGGGCGGTTGGCGGATGGCGGGTTCGAGTACGTGGTTGTGACCGGCGCGGGGTTGGACACCGTGTTCCAGCGGCTCGCGGATTGGAAGACGTTGAAGGGAGTGCCGGCGGTTGTGCGGACGATGGATTGGGTATACGCGCACTACTCGGGCCGGGACCAGGCCGAGCAGTTGCGGAACTATCTGAAGACCCTGCCTGACTCGGGCGTGAAGTACGTGCTGCTGGGCGGCGACGTGGACGTGGTGCCGTTCCGCAAGGCTTTCGCCATGCACTCGAACTGGGGCTCGATGCAGCGGGAGGATTCGCTGCCGTGTGACCTTTACTTTGCCGCACTGCAAGGCTCGTGGGATGCGAACAATAACAACGTGTTCGGCGAGGTGGATGATTCGGTTGACCTGCACTCTGACCTGAGCGTGGGCCGCGCGCCGGTGAACGATTTGGCGCAGGCGCAGACGTTCGTGCGGAAGGTGATGGGGTATGAACTGGGGACTGCTTGGGACACGATCCCAAATGTCGGACATTTGGGTCATGTCCCGCGCGTGGCCGGCTATCAGAACAAGGGTCTGTTCTTTGCCATGGTCCTCTGGCAGAATCCGTACACCGACCAGGGCGTGCACAAGAACATGATGGAGCAGCAGTCGTTTGCCTCGGGCTACAGCCTAACCAAGTTGTATCAGAGCCAGGGGAACGAGACGCGCGCCTCGGTGATGCAGGCGATGCGCGAGAATCAGAACATCATGAACCATGACGGCCACGGCTGGTACAACGTCATGGAGTGCGGCGGGTCCGCGAACCGGATGTACACGGCCGACGCCGACACAATTACCAACTCGGGCCTGGGTGTCCTCTATTCCATTGGCTGCTGGACGACGGCATTCGACATGACCAGCATCGGCGAGGCGTTTGTAACGAATCCGAATGGCGGAACGGTCGCGACCATCGGCAATTCGTCCTATGGCTGGGGTTCGCCGGGCAACCCCGGCTTCGGTTATTCGGACAAATTCGACAACCACTTCTGGCATGCGGTCACAAGCGATGGCATCTACCGCATCGGCGACGCCCTGGCAGCGGCCAAGGAGTATTACGCGCCGTTCTCGCAGGATGAGAACGTATATCGCTGGCACCAGTATGAGATTAACCTGATGGGCGACCCGGAGATGCCGGTCTGGACCGCGCTGCCGGAGACGCTCGCAGTGTCTTCGCCGGAGTCAATCGGCATGGGCGGCGGCCGAGTGCCGGTGACCGTCATGCACGGCGGGAACCCGGTCAAGGGCGCGCTGGTCTGTCTCATGAAGGAAGATGAGTCCTACAGCCGCGGCTTGACAGACGGCGCGGGTCAGGTCTGGCTCGACGCAACGCCAAAGACCGCCGGCAATTTCACGCTGACCGTGACGGCTCACAACTACCTGCCGGTGGAGCAGGTCATTCCCTGCGCAGTTGGGCCTTGCGTGTCGTTCGCGGGCTGGGTGATTAACGATTCGCTGGGCAACCATGACGGCATCGTGAACAGGAGCGAGACGATTCTCCTGCCAGTCTGGCTGCGCAACAGCGGACAACAGGCCTCGGGCCCGATCACCATGACGCTCGCGTGCGACAATCCTCACGTTTCTATTGAAGACAGCACCGCAGAGACGGCGCCGCTGGCTGCGGGCGAGTCAGTGCTCGTGGCGAATGCCTTCCGGCTCACGGCCGCTCAGAACACCGGCAACGGCGAGGCGCTGATCTTCGACCTGTCGGTCAGCGACGGAGGGCAGTCGCTGATGTTCCATCCGGTAATTGTCGCGGGCGCGGCTGTACTTGGCCTTGACCGCTGGTGGCTGACGAGGCCGCCGCTCACGCCCGGGCACACTGGTGGCGTTGCGGTCAGGATAAGGAACGCAGGAGACGGTTACGGGCATCGGACATGGTGCAGGTTGTCGTCGCTGGACACCAACGTTTCGGTCCTCGTGGACAGCGTCAACTGCGGCGACGTGCCGCCCGACAGCTCTGGAATCAGCAAGGACAGTTTCACGGTCAGAGTCGCCGCGTCATGCCCGGCTGGCCACAGTGCGAAGATGCTGCTGCATCTGGCGTCGGATGACTTTCAGGGCGACGATACGCTGGAGCTGCTGGTGGGAGACTACGGGTTCTCCGACGACATGGAATCGGGCGGGTCGAAGTGGACTCACGGCGGAACCGGCGACCTCTGGCATCGCACAGCGTACCGGACCCACTCGGGCACGAACGCATGGTATTGCGCCAATGAAGCGTCGCGGCTGTACAACAACAACATGGACGCTTGGCTGACAACTGTCCCGTTCGCAGTTCCGCAGGGCTGCTCGCTCAGCTTCTGGCGCTGGTTCAGCACGCCGAACTACGGAGTCGACGGCATCCGCGTCATAGTGGTGCGCGGCGCGGTGGAAGAGACTCTTGATTTCATGGGAACCGGCGGTGCGCTCGGGGAAAGGCAAACCGCCAAGGACGCCAAGAACGCCAAGGGTGCGGACGCGACCGGGGTGCCGGACATGAGTCGGGTCTTGGAGTGCGGGAGCGAAGCTCCCGCTTTTCCGGGCCGAAGCACGCCTCGGCCAGACGAAAGCGGCAGCCATGCTGCCGCACTCCAAAGAAGCTCCGCTTCACGTAGGCGGTTCCAAGTCCGCACTGGATCACTAGACCACTTGATCACTGAATCACTCCTCAACGAAAGCAGTTGGGCCCAGGAGAAGTATGACCTGTCGTGGCTCGGGTTGGGTGAGACGATTCAGGTGAAGCTGGCTTTCGTGAGCGACCCGGACACGGTTGACGAGGGCTTCTACATTGACGATGTCCGCGTAACCGGCGGCGGCCCGCCCGCGGATGATCGTTCATCGTTTATCGTTCATCGTTCATCGTTCCGGGGGCTTGCAGTCTGGCCCAATCCGTTCCGTTCGGCTATGGAGATTCGCTACGGCGGCAGTGAGCTTCCACGCCTGAGCGTCTACGACGCGGCGGGCCGCATCGTGCGGCAATTGCCCTCGACACGCAGCGCGACTTGGGACGGCCGTGATGAGCGCGGCCGCCGCTTGCCCGCAGGCGCATACTTCATCGAAGCCCGAACCGCGAGCGAAAGGCGAATCGCCAAGGTCCTGATGGCCTACTGACCCGAGTGGCAGACCCGAGCGTCAGAACTTGACAGATGGCATGGGGGGGGGGTATAATTCTGTCAAGGGCGCGACGATGGATGGTCGACTTCCGTGGCGGAGATTGCGTGGCCCCGACCGTTCTGCGTGGTGGTTTTCGCGGGTGGACCAAGGGCTTCCGTGGGTGCGGAAAGCCGACAAGCCGTTGACGTGCTCCAAAGACAAAGGGAGGACCATGAAAATGGTCACTAGGGTCGTGTTAGTGGTCGCGCTGGCCTGCTTTGCCGTGCCGGCATCTCTGATGGGGAGTGCCACGTACCTTTTCATCAGCGAGAATCCAGACTTCAGCGACGCGGTCGTGGACACGAGCCAGAATCCGGTCTGGAAGGCTGCGATTACCGAAATCGAGTCTGACTCAGAAGTCAGTGCGCCCGACGGTTATGAGCAGACCGACAGTGCCTACATTCACAGTCTGGGACTGCTCACCCCATCAGAAATCGATCTCCTGACGACCGACGTACACAGAGACTGGCATAGTGAGTGCTCGCGCAATCGAAAGTGGAATTCCCAGATCACGACGAGCTACACGGGAAACAACAATCAATACAAGCTCGTGCAGGTCTTGTCCGGAACATATCGCTGCTATATTCCCGGTCCCGTCGCCGTTAGGTGTACAACGTGGAAAGCCTCTTGGGGGCAGGGAGGCCCAGGCTCGTATGTACCGGTCTGGTACCCGGACTGGGCTCACGGGTCGTGGTGGAAAGTGGAGTTGTCGAATTCGTGGCAGTACGGGAACGGCTCCACTTTCGCCTGGATACAAAACGGACGTCATACGTGGGATAGCCCGGATACTCTGCGTACCTCAGTGGGTACACATTGGTAGCATCCGGCCTTTCGCTTACGATGACAGAGTGGCACCGACGCGCAGAGGGGCTGCCTCGCAGCCGCCCCTCTACAAGGGCGGATCTCATAAGCCGCAATTCAGCGTTCGTTCTAGCAGTGCTGGTCGCATTTCTTCTGCCATCACACTCCCAAAGCTCCCCAATCATGTTCCAGCGTACCTACGGCGGCTCTGCCGATGACATATGCTCGCAAGCGGTGCAAACGGCCGATGGAGGCTACATCATGGTTGGGATGACGGAGTCGTTTGGCGCGGGCAACGACAAATGCTATGTTATCAAGACGGATCCGCGCGGGGACACGCTGTGGACCAGGGTCTTCGGCGGCCCGTATCTCGACGACGGCAATTCGATTAGTCAGACGACCGACGGCGGATACATCATGGTGGGCGATACCGGCACCGGCATGGGCAGCAGCGACGTCTGGCTCATGAGGACCGACGCCAATGGCGGCATACTTTGGACTCGTGTCTACGCGGTCGGCTATGCGGCCTCGGTCGAGCAGACAGCCGATGGCGGCTATGTTGCGGCTGGACGCACCGCACCCTTCGGCACCAGTGGCGATGTCCTGCTGATCAAGACCGATGACAAGGGCGAGACCCTCTGGACAAGGGCATACGGCGGAGGAGGCGACGACGACGGTAAGTGCGTTCAACAGACCACCGACGGTGGTTATGTCGTCGCCGGTACGACGACGTCCTTCGGCGCGGGCGAGCATTGCGTCTGGCTCATCAAGACCGATTCCATGGGCGACACGCTGTGGACCCGAACCTTTGGCGAGGATTCGTTGGACTTTGGTGGCTCGGTTCAGCAGACTGACGACGGCGGCTATTTCCTGGCCGGCTACAAATGGCCTTGGTCGTCGGACTCGGCATCCTTCTACCTCGTAAAGACGAATTCTGTTGGTGATACGCTCTGGACAAAGACAATCGGTGGGCCGGGGGGCTTCGCGGAAGGCATGTGTGGTCGACGGGTAGAGGACGGCGGCTACATCGTCGTTGGAGCCTGCGGAACCGGCCTTCCCGACGTTTATTTGGTAAGGACTGACGCCAATGGCGACACTCTCTGGACGAGGACCTTTGGCGGCCCCGACTTCGACGATGGTTATTCTGTTCAGCAGACTTCCGACCAAGGCTACATCATTGGCGGACAGACATACTCGCTCGGGGCCGGCCGCTCTGACTTCTACCTCGTTAAGACCGATGAGAATGGGAACTTGGCGGTCGCTGAACCGAAGGCCAGCCCGCCTCTCAGGCCGGTCCTCTCCGTCACTTGCGAGCCGAACCCGTTCCGATCATCGACCGTGTTGCACTTGACCGCTGGACCACTTGACCACTCCGTCACTCAGCTCCGCGTCCACGACGTGCAGGGGCGACTGGTGCGAACGTTGACCGTGAATCGCAGCCCACAGGTGGTCTGGGATGGACGAGACAACTCCGGCAGGACGCTGCCGTCGGGGACTTATCTGGTTTGTTGCACCGTTGCCGGCAAGTCCGCCGCGGCGCGCGTCATTCTGCAACGCTGACAGCCAAGACCTGCTAATCATGCCGAGTGCTGATTGCTTACGCAGGAATAACTTCCGCAGGAGCCTTGACAAGACCCCCCTGGGGGGTAGAATGCTCGGGGCGCGGTAGTGGGAGGTAGACTCCCACTGCAGAGATGGCGTGGTCCAAACTCTCTCTGCGCTCCGACAGCAGGGCTGGACCAAGGGCTTCCGCGGGACAGGGAGCCACTAATCCACTGCCGCGCTCCACAGACGAATAGGGAGGAAGTCATGCGAAGCATGACATGGTTCGTGGCCGCAGCAGTGTTACTACTGCTGCTGGCGGGAAGCGTAACGCCGACTTTGGCAGAGACTTGGTATTACGCCCACAAGGGTGGCGAGTTGGTCGGTGCGCCACCCGGCTCGGCTTATTACCTGGGCGGGGTCATCGTGATTTCAGGGGGTGACTCCTTGGTTTCTGCGCCAGACGGATACACAAGGGTCACGCTGGATGAGTTGCGCGCGATGGGCCTTGCTGCCCCTGTCGAGGACTCCGGATACGAAATAGATACAAGTCCGGGGGGGCCGGAGGATGGGGAAGAGTCGTGCTGGCAATACCCCGACTACTTTCAGACGATGTGGGATGGGGGCGAGCCCACGGTCTATGCATCTTCCGGCAGCACGAGGATAAGTCTCCCTGCTCAGGCGTCCGGTTCCGTGCCGGCGTCGCTGCGCATCTATGACGTGCAGGGACGGCTCGTGAGAACGCTCGGCGTGAGTCGTAAGTCACAAGCCATCTGGGACGGAAGAGACCGTGGAGGCAGATTGCTGCCGTCAGGGACGTATCTGGTTCGCTGCGACGCTGCGGGAACACACGCAACTACGCGTCTCATCTTGTCGCGGTAGCGGTCGGATACGGTCGAAGTCAGAGTCTAGAAGCTAGAGTGCAGAAAACAGAGCCTTTGGTTGCTCTAGCTTCTCGCATCTAGACTCTAGCTGCTCACTTCGCTTGGTTCCTCGATGCAATCGTTCGCTTGACACGGGCGGATTTCAGCCCGATGATAAGATATGAAACAGGCTATTAGAATTGTCCTTCTTTGCTCGGTATCTCTTGTTTTCGCCAGCGGGCCGGGCGCGACGGTCAAGCCCGAGCCTGTCCACGCCGGTGCATGCACTCGTCTGGCGGTGCGCGGTCACCTGCCGCCGACGCCGGCACCCACGACTAAACTCCAGCCGCTGCCTGCCGTTACGGGCTGGACGCTGGTCGATTCGATGGTTCTGCACGAGATGATTCCGGCCGGCGACCGGTTGGCGGTCGTGTTCGACAGTGCGACCGGGTCCCTGCGCGATACGCTCTTGCCTGACTTCCTGACCGACTCGTCCAAGATGGCAGTGGCGATCGCTCCGGACTGGCTCAAGGATGACCTGGCCGACAACCTGCGCCGGCTGGGCTCAACCCAGAACCGCATGGCCGCCGTTATCCTCAACTGCCCGGACAAGCGCTACTACGATGAAATCTGCTTCGAGGTCGCGCACCTGTCACCGGTGACGCTGAACGCGGTTGACCCGCAGCTCCTGGTCGACAATGTGCAACAGATGTATGAAATCGCCCCTTACCTGAACTACGTGCAGATTGTCGACTACGGCGACCCGATGCAGGGCGGTAACTACTATTCGACGACGAAGTACCGCGTGCGCGTGCAGAATGAGACGACCTGGGTCGAGATTCCGCGCGACATCTACTATTGGTGGGTAATGATGCCCAAGGGCACGGACGAGCAGCCTTCGTACGTCGACGGCTACTTCTGGCGTCAGTACTTCTTCTTCTGCAATGATTCGGGATACCCGCTGCTGGAGTCCGCGCTGGCACCCACGACCATCCTCTGGGACGGACAGAAGCACTCGTGGGGCGGCGGGTTCGAGGATACGATGCAGGCCGTCGCGGTCGTCGGGCGCTGGGCCGCGCTGACCATGCCGAACGGAGCTTCCGGCGACCGGCCGATACAGCCGGTCACCATCGCCCACGAGCACAACGGGAACTGCGGTGAGATGCAGGACCTGGTGCAGGCGGCGGCACGCACCGCGCTCATTCCCTGCGGCGGCGTGAACGACATCAACGAGGACCACGTCTGGGACGAGATATGGTGGAACAACCTGTTCATACCGTACGCGAATGACCCGACCACCCACATCGCCGATTCGGGCTGCGCATACGAGAAGAAGTACGGCGGCAGTAAGAACTGCTCGGCAATCTGGGACTGGCGCAACGACGGCTGGCAGCGTGACCAAATCGGCACCTACAGCGACGTCTGCACCCTGACGGTACAGGTCTATGATTTGACCATGAGGCCGGTGGATGGCGAGCTGGTCGAGCTCTCAAGCGAGGACTGGTACGGCGGCATGGCCACCTGCTTCTACGGTGTCACTGACGCGAACGGCCGCTACACGACTCCGCTCGGCGACGCCCAGAACTACTACCTGACGCTCAGTGGTCCGCTCGACTACATATCGGCCGGCAAGATAATCGACTCGGCTTCCGCGGCGCCGGGCAGCAGCTTCTTCTATTGCTGTACGCTCGCGGCCAGTCTGGACTCGCTGACTATCCTGCCGGACAGCGGCACGGCGCTCGACCAGTATCGAATTGACGTTAGTTACGCGGCCGGGCACGAGGCGCTCTACGGCCAGGACTGCTACAATTCCAACGGTTCGAATGTGTACGCCCTGACGAGCGCACCGGGGCGGGTCGACTTCTTCCTTACCGACCGCGACCAGTTCCAGCAATACCTCTCCGGCCAGCAGTTCCGCGCTTTCGTCAACGACGAGAACACGGCCGCGGCCAACCACAGCTTCGTCCTGACCAGTCTCGGTAATCATTACGCGGTCTTCTCCAACGAAGAACAGGAAGACGTCACCGCCTTCACCGACGCAACGGTGCGGCTGTACAAGAGAAGCGCGGGAATCGCCGGGCCCGGTGCCGGCGCCGAGCAATGGGCGGCCGTCGGTCCGAGCCCGTTTCGGGGCAGACTGACGGTACAACTGGGCGCGCGCCGGCCGGCGGACCTGAGTGTCAGGCTGCTGGACCGTGCCGGAAGAGTTGTACGTGAGTTCGCCGTCCCGGGCAACGGACCGCAGCAGGTCGTCTGGGATGGAACTGACCGGCTCGGCAGAGGCGTGAGCCCGGGCGTGTACTTCTGTCAGGTCTCGGGCGGCGGCAAGAGCGTTACGAAGCCGGTCGTCTATCTGGGGGCAAGATGAAGCGGCTGGAACAGGTCGAGGTTAAGGCTAAGGTCGAGGTTAGGGTTAAGGTCAAGGTCAGGAGAGGACACGAGTCTCGACCGCAGCCTATAATCGTCAGTCTCGCATTACTCTTGTTCCTGCCCGCGATGCTCCTGGCCGGCGGACCGGACCGTGGCGGCTACCGGTGGATTGATTCGGATACGACCGGTGGGCCGACATTCAATTGGGTAGATATCACCGGCAGCGGCACACGGATTCCGCTTGCCGACGATGACAATCAGGGACCGTTCGCGCTGGGCTTCTCGCTCAACTTCTACGGCACCTCGCGCGACTCGATTCGCGTCTGCTCCAACGGTTGGCTCAGTTTCATATCGCAGAGCCACCAGTTCCATCCCGAACCGATTCCCGACACGCGGGACCCGAACAGCCTGATTGCTCCCCTGTGGGCCGACCTCGACCCCTCTCAGGGCGGCTCGGTCTACTACCTTGCGGATACCGCGCACGGTCGCTTCATAGTCTCATGGATGGATGTGCCCTCCCACGGCTCCGGCGGCAGCGACAGTTTCACGTTCCAGGTCGTGCTCGACACGAGCGGGGGTATTGTGTTTCAGTACCTGCGGCTGCCCGCACCACTCCGGCTCGGCACCGACTCCTGCTCGGTTGGGATTGAGAACGATTCCGGTCAGGTCGGGCTTGAGTATCTTTACAACGACTCGCCGGCTGAGAACGAGTTGCACGACAGCCTTGCCGTGAGGTTCTATCGCCTGCATCTTGATGCCTGCCCCGTGGCGGTCCTGCGGCCCGTGGGATCGGTTCTGGCCGCGGACAGCATCCGGCCGCTTGTCGATGTCCGGAACACGGGTTTGGACAGCGCGACGTTCCCGGCCATTCTCAAGATCGGCGGCGGCTACCAGGAGACTCTGACGGTCTCCGGTCTGGCGCCGCTTACCGACAAGATGCTTCAATTTCCGGCCTGGATGCCGGGCGCCGACACCTACGCGCTCGAGTTGGTCACTTCACTCGGGGGAGACCAGTCACGGGCCAACGACACCCTGCGGACGGAGGTTGCCGCTTCGTACATCGGTGAACTTAGATATGAGAACGGCGAACGGGATACGTGGTACATGAAGAACGGCTCGCCCACACACGCCTGGGCCGGAGCGGTCCGGTTCTCGGTGCCCTACAGCCACTACCGGCTGCTCAAGGCCAGGGTTTATGTCGACGATACGACGCCGTTCAGCAGCGTCATGGTCTGCCCGGACAGCAGCGGCGCGCCGCAGTGTTCCAGCCCGTACGTTCTGGTCGATTCGGTCGCGGCGAGCCAGCCGGATACATGGCTTGAGGTAGCCGCCGACACCGAGGTGGCCACGGGCGGAGACGTCTGGCTGCTTGCATTCTGGCAACCGCATGCAACCGAGCCGCAGATCGGCGAGGACCGGCATCCGCCGATTGACGGGCGGTCGTACTTCGGCTCGCCGACCGCAAGCTGGTTCACCTATTCGAGCGGCGACATCATGGCACGGCTGCGGATTGACGGCCGGACCGGTATCAGCGAAATCGGCCGGGTCGAACTGCCGCGGCTGTCGGTCAGTCCGAACCCGTTCAGCCGCGCCACGGTCGTCTGCCTTCGGGGACTGGTATCGCCCCGGTCGACGGTGCGGATACTTGACGTGACCGGCCGGAGCATTCGCGATCTGTCCCTGTCCGATGCCGGGATCGCGTCCTGGGACGGCCGGGATGAGAAGGGGCGACGGCTGCCGGCCGGAGCGTACTTCGTCGAGGCGCGGGCCGGGGCCGGGCGACAGGTCGCGCGCGCGCTGTTCGTTCGCTAGCCGGGCATTCGTCCGGATGCTGACAGGGCGGCATGATGCCGCCCTGTCCTTCATTTCGGCCGGGCTGACGGCGAGTTCCGTCTGAGGCGCAGATTTGACAGTGCTGCCACCTCGGATAAGATTTGCGGTCAGCAACCCTTGAACATCATGCCATTCAACCAAAGGAGTTCCGGCCATGCGTAAGATAGTCGAGTGCGTGCCCAATTTCAGCGAAGGCCGCCGGCCCGACGTAATTGAGAGAATTGTGAATGTCATCAAGTCGGTCAACGGCGTGGCGATGCTCGACCAGGAGATGGACGGCGACCACAACCGCGCCGTCATCAGCTTCGTCGGCGAACCGGAAGCGGTTCTCGATGCCGCGTTCAAGGCGGTCAAAACCGCGGCCGAGCTGATTGACCTGAACAAGCACCAGGGCGAGCACCCGCGCATCGGCGCTACCGACGTGGTCCCGTTCGTTCCGATTTCGGGCGCCACCGTGGAAGAGTGCATCGAGATGGCCAAGCGGCTGGCCAAGAGGATCGCCGACGAGTTGTCGATACCGACCTATCTGTACGAGTTGGCCGCGACCCGGCCGGACCGGGTGGACCTTGCCCAGATAAGGCGCGGGGAGTTCGAAGGTCTGCGCGAGGCCATCCGCACCGACCCGGAGCGTGCGCCGGACTTCGGCCGGCCGGAACTCCACTCAACCGCCGGCGCGACCGTGGTCGGGGTGCGCGCGCCGCTCATCGCGTACAACGTGAATCTGGCAACGACCGACCTGAAGATTGCCGAGCGCGTCGCCAAGGCAATCCGGTTCCGCGATGGCGGGTTCAGATTCGCCAAGGCGCTGGGATTCGAGGTCAAGGAGAAGGGTTGCGTCCAGGTCTCCATCAACATGACCGACTACACCAAGACCCCGCTGTACCGCGTGTTTGAGACGGTCAGGCGCGAGGCGGCGCGGTGGGGCGTGAACGTGATCGAGTCGGAGATCGTCGGCCTGGTGCCGCAAGGCGCGTTGAATGCGAGCGCGCGGTACTTTCTCCAGCTCAACGGCTTCAAGAAGGATCAGATTCTCGAGAACCGGTTGGTTCCGGCCAAGGGCCTGCCTGATTTTCTCAACGACCTCGCTTCTTCCGCGCCGACACCCGGCGGCGGCTCGGCGGCGGCACTGAACGGTGCCATCGGCGTGGCGCTGATGACCATGGTCGCGAACCTGACCGCGGGCAAGAAGGGCTACGAGGAGTTCTCGGACGAGCTGTCGGCCGTGCGCGACCGGCTGCTGCCGCTGCGCGAGCGATTCGTGTCGCTCATCGACGAAGACGCCGAGTCGTTCAAGAAGGTGATGGCTGCCTACAAGCTGCCGAAGATGACGGAGGCGGAGAAACAGAAGCGGGGTCTGGCAATCAGCGAGACCCTGAAGGTCGCCGCGGAAACTCCCTTCCGGACGATGAAGCTGGCACTGGACGTGCTGAAGCAGTGCCGGCCGATCGTCGAATACGGCAACAAGAGCTCGATTACCGACGCCGGCGTCGGGACGATGAACCTCGACGCCTGCTTCCGTGGCGCTCGGCTCAACGTGCTGACCAATCTGAACGGCATCAAGGATGAGGAATGGGTCGCGGCAAAGCGGCAGACGATGGACGGGATGGCGTCGGAGATGGAAGCGCTGGTCAAAGAATATGGCGAAACGGTCGCACGCCGGATGGCGTGACGACCGAATGACCAGTGACCAGGTTCCAGTTTCCAGTCCCTCACCCTCGCCCTCTCCCAGAGGGAGAGGGAAGGGGTAAGGGTGGCATCGGGCATTCGGGTTTGATTGGGCACTGGTAAATGGTAATTGGACATTGGCAAGTGTCAGTCTGCAGTCTGAGTTGATAAGTCCCTGATGGCGCACAACCAGCAGGAAGACGCGACGGGACCTGGCCGCGTCGATCTTCACGCCCATACAGTCTTCTCCGACGGGCTGTTCACGCCGGAGGAGCTGGTTGCGGAAGCGGCTCGGCTCAAGCTGACCGCGGTCGCGATTACCGACCACGACGCGGTCGGGGGCATCGACCGCGCCATCTCTGCCGGTAGACAGTCGCAGCTCGAAGTCGTGCCCGGCGTGGAGATGAGCTGCAATACCAACGGGGTCGACGTGCACGTCCTTGGTTACTACATCGACTGCCAGAAGCCGGCGGTGCAGGAGTTCTTCATTATGGTGCGGCAGAAGCGAGCCGAGCGGGCCGAGAAGATGGTGGCGAAGATGCAGGAGCTGGGCGTCAACATCTCGATCGAGCAGGTGCGCGCGGCGGCGCAGGGCGCGGCGACCGGCCGGCCCCACGTGGCCCAGGCTTTGGTCGCAGCCGGCGCGGTTCGCACTATCGAAGAAGCCTTCCAGCGTTACATCGGGTACGATGGGCCTGCTTACTTTCCGAAGATGCAGCTAGCACCCCAAGAGGCGATGGACTTCATCCATCGGAACGGCGGTGTGGCGGTCGTAGCGCATCCGGGAACGTACCACAATGACGGTGCCGTCTACGCGGCGATTGCGGCGGGCGCCGACGGTATTGAGGTCTGGCACCCGGACCACGGGCCCCGTAACGTTGACCACTACCGGGAAATCGCGACCAAGAACGGCCTGTTGATGACCGGCGGCTCGGACTGCCACGGCGGCAGGAAGCAGGGCAAGGTCTTCCTCGGTTCCGTCACCGTCCCGTACTCCTGTCTTCAGGCGGTCAAGAACCTCAGAGACAAACGCCGCAGCTAGGGCCAAGGACCAAGGACAAAACAATACGGAAAGGACAAAGAGGGGAAAGTCCGGCCTTGGTGCTTACTACTTGCTTTGTCCTTTGTACTTAGTCCTTCACACTTGCTGCGCAAGAAGGGTGCTTCTTGCGGCTTCGCTGCTGTGTAGCGTCGGGCTCGCGCAACTCCAGATAGCAAGATTGAAGTATGATGGCGGCGGAGACTGGTACAACGATCCGGAAGTGGTCCCCAATCTGGCCAAGGAAATCAACTCCCGTACCAACATGCGCGTGTCATCCGACGAGGCGCAGGTAAGCCTGCTCGACGAGAAGCTGTACCAGTACCCCTTCTTGTACATGACCGGGCACGGTAACATCAGCTTCAGCGACGAAGAGGTGAAGCGACTGCGCGAGTATCTGGAAAACGGCGGCTTCGTGTACGCGGACGATGACTACGGGATGGACGAGGCGTTCCGCCGCGAGATGGCGCGAGTATTCCCAAACAACCAGCTGGTCGAGCTGCCCTTCGACCATCCGATCTACCATCAGGTCTATGACTTCAAGAACGGGCCGCCTCAGATTCACATACACTACGAAGGTCGTCCGCCTCAGGGCTTTGGTATCTTCGTGAACGGCCGGATGGTTGTCTACTACACCTACAACAGCAATGTATCCGACGGATGGACCGCGGCCCACGACGACCCGCCGGAAGTGCGCGAACAGGCGTTTCGCATGGGTATCAATATCGTCTCGTACTTCCTTACACACTAGGTTGGTATTGTCCCCGGCAAAGGAATCGCTATTCTGGGGTGTCTAAAGAGGTGTTCAAGACATCAAGGATGTGAAAGTGACTAACAAAGAAGCTTCGCGCGGCAGAGTTGTGATAATCGCGGTGGTCGTGCTTGTCCTCGTTGTGGCCGGAATCCTAGTAGTGACCAAGCCCAAGAAGGCGAAGTACCGGACCTCGCCGGTCCAGCGCGGCAACGTGAGTATCTCCGTCTCTGCCACGGGAACTCTGAACCCCGTGAACCAAGTTACGGTGGGAAGCCAGGTTTCTGGTACAGTCGAGAAGATATACTGCGACTACAACGATTACGTTCGTGCCGGACAGGTTCTGGCTACCATCGACCCGCGCAACTATGATGCGGCCCTGAAGCAGGCGCAGGCGAACCTCGCATCGGCGCAGGCGACGCTCGACCAGGACAAATTGACTGCCGCGCGGGCAGACACTCTCTTTGCCGACAAGCTGATGTCCTACAGCGACCACCTGCAGGCGCTGACCAATGTCGAGCTGGACGAGGCGAAGCTCCAGCAGGCTCAGGCGAGCCACGACCAGGCCCAGACCAACCTTGACTACACGACAATCACGGCCCCCATGTCCGGAATTGTGGTCGCCCGCAAGGTCGACCCGGGCCAGACCGTCGCGGCCAGCCTCCAGGCCCCAGAGTTGTTCAACATCGCCGACCTGTCCTTCATGCAGGTCGAGGTCTCGATTGACGAGGCCGACGTGGGCAAGCTCGATACCGGGCTTGTCGCCTCCTTCAATGTCGATGCGTACCCGGAGAGCACTTTTTCCGGCAAGCTCGTACAGGTAAGGAATGAGCCGGTCACGGTGTCGAACGTAACCACCTACGTGGGTATTGTGCGAGTGAAGAATCCGCACCTGCTCCTGCGACCGGGAATGACCGCGAACGTCAAGATAGTGGTGAAGGAGGCCGACAGCGTCCTGACGGTTCCGAATGGCGCCATAGGTGCCAAGCTGGCCTCGGCGATTGGATTCTCCTGGCCCGGGGCGTCGCGGAAGTCGAACTGGCAAACCGGCGGTGCAGGCCGCGATTCAACCGCAGGTGGAATGGGGCAGACAGCGACTGGTCAGGCAGTGGCAGGACAGACATCCTCCGGTCAGGGGATGCAGGGCGGGCACGGCTTCGGCGGCGGCTTGCACCACGGAGCATGGTCCGGAGCGGTTGCGGCGGAGTCAGGACGCGCCGGCACATCGCGTGACACCACCGCTGCTCCGGGCGGCGTCATACCGAAAACCAGAATGGTATTCGTGCTGCAAAACGGCAAACCGGTTCCGCACCGGGTCCATGTCGGGCTGGCGGACGCCGCCAATACCGAAGTCCTGGATGGCCTCTCAGAAGGAGACCTCGTTATTACCGGTCTTGCACACGGGAACGCAGCCGCGGCCTCGACCTCAAGTCAGAACCGCGGGTCTCCATTCTCGTTCGGCGGGCCGGGCGGGCCGCCGCGTGGCGGCGGCAGGTAGACGAGAATGCCATCCGACGTAATTCGTGTCGAGTCCGTCAGCAAGACCTACAAGGTCGGCGAGACTGAAGTCAAGGCTCTGCGCGACGTGTCCATCAGTATTCCGTCCGGCCAGTTCGTGGCGATAATGGGTCCGTCCGGTTCGGGCAAGTCCACGTTCATGAACCTGCTGGGATGCCTCGACCATCCGGATGAGGGTACGATATTCCTTGACGGGACCGATATCACGCACCTGGACCGCAACGAACGGGCCACAATCCGTAACCGCAAGATCGGTTTTGTGTTCCAGAACTTCAGCCTGCTCGCCCGCACGCCCGTAGTCGAGAACGTCGAGCTGCCACTCATGTATTCCGGCACATCGGCTGCCGAACGCAGAGCGAGGGCAGAGGATGCGCTATCGCGCGTCGGGCTTGGTACGAAGATGCACAACCAGATAACCCAGCTCTCGGGCGGCGAGCAGCAGCGCGTGGCGATTGCCCGCTCGCTCGTCAACCATCCGCCGCTCATCCTGGCCGACGAGCCGACCGGAAACCTCGACACCCGGACAAGCTTCGAGATCATGGCCATATTCCAGCGGCTCAACCAGGAGGGTATCTCGGTCGTGCTGGTGACGCATGAGCTCGACATCGCCACGTTCGCGATGCGCAACGTAATGTTCCGTGATGGTCGGATTGTTAGCGACGTGGCGGTGGCTTCCCCGCGCGTGGCGGAAGACGACCTGGCGCAGATGCAGGCAGCATGATTGACTTCGGCATGACCCTCCGGATTGCCCTGCGCGCCCTGCAGGTCCACAAACTCCGTTCACTCCTCACCATGCTCGGTATCATCATCGGGGTCGGAGCAGTAGTCGCGATGGTTTCGGTCGGGCAGGGCGCCACGGCACAGATAAAGCAGCGCATCGCTTCGCTGGGCGCGAATGTCCTGTACGTTTTCCCCGGTTCCTTCAACGCCGGGGGCGTGCGCGGCGGCGCCGGCAGCACGGTGGCAACTCTGACGCTCGACGACGCGGCGGCTATTGCCCAGAACTGCCCGGACGTGGTCGCGGTCGCGCCCATTGTCAGGCGCGGGGCGCAGGCGGTCTACAGTAATCAGAACTGGTTCACGCAGATCAACGGGACGACACCTGACTACCTGACGGTGCGGAGCTGGGATATTGCCGATGGTGCGATGTTCACCAGCGCCGACGGCGACGCGGCAACCAAGGTCTGCGTCCTGGGCAAGACGGTCGCAGACAACCTGTTCCCGGACGAGGAGCCGGTCGGTGCCGTCATCCGCGTCAACAACGTACCGTTCACCGTCGTCGGCGTCCTGGCGGTCAAGGGCAGTGACCAGGACGACATCATACTTATTCCGGTTACCACCGCCATGCGTCGGTTGACCGGGCAGACCTTCATCAACCAGCTCATGGTGTCCGCGGCATCGCAGAAGACAGCCGATGCTGCGCAGAATGAAGTGACCGACCAATTGCGGGCCCGACACAACATCCGGACCGGACAGGACGACGATTTCACGGTGCGCAACGTGGCCGACGTCGCCTCGGCCGTTCAGCAATCGTCGAGCATCCTGACTCTCCTGCTGGCGAGCATCGCCTCGGTCTCGCTGCTGGTCGGCGGTATCGGTATCATGAACATCATGCTGGTCTCGGTCACCGAGCGGACGCGAGAAATCGGCATCAGGATGGCTGTGGGCGCCAAAGCCCGTGACGTCCTGCTCCAGTTTCTCGTCGAGGCGGTGGTTACGAGCCTCTTGGGCGGCATCATCGGTATCCTGTTCGGGCTCGGCGTTTCCCAGCTACTCGGGCTCATCGCCAAGTGGAACACGCCGATCGTACCCGGAGCCATTGTGCTCGCGTTCTGCTTCTCGGCAGTGGTCGGCATTTTCTTCGGCTACTATCCGGCTCGCCGGGCTGCCAACCTCGATCCCATCGAAGCGCTCCGCTACGAGTAGTCTCAGCGAGCCGACCGACATCCGTCGGCAATCTACGATCATCAATCTTGAAACTAAGATGCCCCTGGAGGCTCCCTTGAAAGCTAGCCAGAAAGCCCGTGTCAGAGTTCGCCGGAAAGCACCTTGGAGTGCATACTCAGAAGCTTACTTCATGGCATCTTCTTTTGCTCAGCTCAAAGCTCGTCACATCGGATAGCCCATCGCTCATCTTAAGGCTCGGCGCATCGCTTCTCGCAACGCTTGCTTCAAAGCTCCGTTCATTCTTCACCTCAACGCTTGCCTCAATGCTTCCTTCAAACCTGTTTCTTGACCTCAATCTGAACCTTGGTCTGTTCCTTCCTCAAAGCCTGGCCCCCGGGCGATCCCTATATGCGGTTTTCAAGCCTTGCCCATGCCTTCAACCAGCCAAAGGCGCTGGAGTTATGCCTCATTTACCGTTCGCGCTTGTCGCGCGGTTCTTCTTGCCGCTTCCACCATGCGTCCAATTGAGCTGAAAGCTGATCCCCGCACTGAAACCGGCGAGCCATTGGCCGCATTGCTCGAAATCTGCGTCCGCAGGTGGTCAGCGCGATACCGGACTTGAGGCCTTTGGCGCAATGACCATCCGCCGGACGTTCGAGCTCGTGACCGGCGCCTACCTTGTTGTCGCCACGGCGCTGGGCGTTGTCACCGGCTACCTGTTCTTCAACCAGCAGTACCTCAGGCAAGTCGAGCGCGCGCGGCTCGACTCCAATCTGCTGGCCGATGAACTGCGCCAGAGTTCGAGCGAGCTGCCCCTGCTGGCTCGGCTTTTCGTCGCGACCGGCGACGAAGACTACCGGCAGCGCTACAACGATTTGCTGGCGCTCCGTGCTGGCGACCAGGCCGAGTCGGAGAACTACGCCCGGTTGTACTGGTACATAGTTGCGAACAAGCCCGAAGCGCCGCTGGTCGCATTGAGCGCCGACTTGCTGCGCCAGATGTTTGCCCGGCTCGATGTTGGCGCAGACGTTTTCGCGCAGCTCGATCAGGCTGGCGCCAGTTCCGATTCAGCAGTGAGTATCGAGCTGGCCGCGATGCACACCGCCAGGGGCGAGATGGCCGACGGCGCGGGCGGGTTTACAAAGACGGGTGAGCCGGACCCGGTCAAAGCCGCGGCGGCGTTGAGTGATTCGACCTACAATCGGCTCAAGACCGGGGCGACGCAGCCGCTGGACGACTTTGTGGCGCAAATCGAGGATCGCGCCACCGCTGCGATAGCCCGCTACCAGGGCCGCGCCGACTTGTGCTTTCGGCTGGGCGGAGCGCTGGTCGCCCTGCTGCTGGCCCTGACCCTTGTCTCGCTCGACACCTACCGGCAACGCATATCGGCGCCGGTGGTGAAGCTGCAGGGACAGACCCGAGGCGTGGCCGGCGACATCGACCGGCTGGCTGACACGACCAGGGCAATATCGGAAGGGGACCTTTCCCGGTCGTTCGCAACCACTACGCCGCGGCTGGACATGAAGACGCGGGACGAGGTCGCCGACCTCGCACGCCTGCACGACTCCATGATATCGCGCCTGCAGGAGACCGGCGGCTCGATTGCCCGTGTGACCGCGGAACGGCACGACGACAACCTGAAGCTGGCCGAGCTGAACAACCAGAAGAACGAGTTCCTTGGCATGGCCGCGCACGACCTGCGCAACCCGCTGGCGGTTTTCCTCGGTTTCACTGAGTTGATGCTCGACGGCAAGATCGGCAAGCTCAGCGCGGAGCAGGAACAGGTGATAGCGGTGTTGAAGCGGGACAGCGATTTCATGCTTGGGCTGGTCGACAACCTCCTCGACGTGGCCAAGATCGAGTCGGGCAAGGTAAACCTGGACTTGACGCCGGTTGACCTGGGCGCTCTGGCCGAGGAGAACGTTGCGTTCAATCGGCTGCTTGCCGAGAAGCACGACGTGAAGCTCGCGCTCAGGCGACCGATCGACCTGCCGACACTGACTGTCGACCGGCCCAAAATCTGGCAGGTGTTCAACAACCTGCTGTCAAATGCGGTGAAGTTCTCCAGGCCCGGAACCATGACCACGATGGAGCTCACGCGGGTCGCCGGTGGCGTTACCATCGAGGTGCGCGACCAGGGCGCGGGCATCCCGCCCAATGAGATGGAATCGCTGTTCAAGCCATTCAGCCGCGGTAAGACCAAGCCGGTCGAAGGCGAGCGTAGCACCGGGCTGGGGCTCGTGATCGTGAAGAAGATCGTCGAGAGCCACGGCGGAACCATCAAGGTCGAGTCGAAGGTCGGCGCCGGTTCGACGTTCACCGTGTTCCTGCCTGAATCGGGCCCGGTTATCTCCGCGGCTTGACCCTCTGATCTCGCTGGCTTGACAGCCAAGCGCTGCCGAGCGTATACTCTCATAATCTAAATCAGGAGGCAGCGGTGCAGAACGTCGTGCTGTCCATTGCTCTTGTCGTGACGGCGGCCTTGGCGCCCGGCGCATGCGTGGCGGGCAGCGAACCTGGCCTTTGCCGACCGGTCCCTGCCCCGAGACAACAGGCTCAAGGCTACGCCCACGGCAGCGGGCGCACGGCAGGCGCGGGTCTGGATGACACTACTGTCATCGTCTACGACGACGGCACTCCCCAGACCTGGTGGTGCTCGGACAAGGACTCATTCGGAGCGGCCGTGCGCTTCACGCCTGCGGCGTACCCGTGTTACGTGGTCGGTGCGCGGGCCGAAGTCGGATGCGACACGACCGCAGGCGGCCGGCAGGTCTACCTGCGCGTGTTCGACGACGACGGGATCGGTGGTCTGCCCGGCACGGTGCTGTACGAGCAGTTGCGCCGCGACGTCCCGCAGGGTCACGACACCGTCTTCCGCGACTACGATCTGACGTCACCCGTCACGATTGACTCGGGTGACTTCTATCTCTGTTTCTGGCAGAAGTCCTCCTTCAATATGTACTTCAGCTCCGACACTCATTTCGATTCGATGCCCCGCGAGTGGTGGTTCCTTCCTGGCCAGGGATGGGTCACGCCTTCGGGTATGGACGCGGCCGACCACCTGATCCGGGCGCTCGTGCTCTACCCGACCGGGGTCGAAGAGAGCCTCAAGCCACAGGCCGCGAGCCGCACGCGCGGGCCGGCAATCGTCCGGAGCGTGCTGTTCCTGCCGAACGGCGCAAGCTCAAGCCCAGGCACAAGCTATCTGCTGGACATGTCGGGGCGAAAGGTGATGGACCTTCATCCCCGCGCGAACGATGTGCGGGCGCTGGCGCCGGGGGTGTACTTTGTGCTTGAGGCGGTCAGCGGTCGGCCGTCAGCGGTTGGTGTCCGAAAGGTCGTCATCTCAAGATAGGAGTATGGAAATGAGACTTCGTACCGTGCCGGCTGTCATCTGCGTCATGGTTTCAACCGGACTTGCCCTCACGCCTCGCTTCAGCTCTGGTGACTTGGTCCGGCGGGTCGGGTCCGCGCGTTCCGGGCGGCCGGCTGTCAGCCACAAGCCATCGGCCATCGTCGGCGGCGAGTTTCTGCTGGACACCAGCAGCGTGCTCGTGCCGGCGCCCGGGTCTCAGAATGCACCTGCCATCGCCTTTGACGGAACGAACTATCTTGTGGCGTGGGAGGACCACCGCAGCGGAAGCTACGACATCTGCGCCGCGCGGGTGACGCCGCAAGGCGTGATTCTGGACCCATCGGGCTTCATGATCTCGGGCGCGCCGTTCGACCAGCGCCATCCTGCTATAGGCTTTGACGGCACTGACTTCCTCGTGGTGTGGCAGGACTACCGCAGAGGATTCGCCTACGACATCTACGGCGCGCGGGTAACTCAGCAGGGTACGGTGCTCGACGCGAACGGCATTCCCATCTGCACGGAACCGAACGAACAGCAGAATCCCAGGGTCGCGTTCGGCGACTCGAACTACCTCGTCGTGTGGCAGGACAACCGCAACCTGCCGGATTCATCCGACATCTACGGCGCGCGGGTTACGCCCATGGGGCAGGTCCTTGACTCGAACGGCTTTGCCATCTCGACCTTCGCGCACGCCCAGTACACACCGGCGATCGGCTTTGGCGGCACGAACTTCCTGGTGGCATGGCAGGACATGCGCGCTGCCGACAGTGTTTCGTACATCTATGCTACCCTGGTGACGCAGCAGGGCAGCGTGATTCTCCCCAATGGATTCCTGGTCTCGTATACGGCGAATGGCCAGTTCACTCCGGCCATGGCCTTCAACGGTACGAACTATCTCGTGGCGTGGCAGGACATGCGGGGCAGTTTCCCTCCCGAATTGGGGATTTACGGCGTGCGGGTGACGCCCGGGGGCATGGTGCTGGACAGCAATACCATTGGTATCTGCACGGCATCGGGCGTGGAGTTGGTACCGGCGGTCGGGCTCGACAGCGCGAACTTCCTCGTGGTATGGCAGGAGGGCGGCGGCAGTTCCTCCGATATCCACGGAACGCGTGTGTCGCCCGACGGAGCGGTGCTCGACCCCGGCGGCATCGTCGTCACGGCGGCGGCAAATGGCCAGGGCGCTCCGGCCATCAGCTTTGACGGCAGGAACGCCCTCGCCGTGTGGCAGGACGAGCGTAACAAGCCGGGGGAGCCTGACATTTACGGAGTGCGAGTGGCCCCCGGCGGGGGCGTCCTGGATTCGTCCGGCCTGCTGATCACAGAGGCGGCGAGGGAAGAGCGTACCCCTGCCATCGGCTTTAACAATGCCAACTACCTTGTGGTGTGGGATGACCGCCGCGGCGGCTACTCCGACGTTTACGGTACGCGGGTAGCTTCCGGCGGCACGGTGCTCGATACCACTGAAATCGCCGTCTCGACCGCGGCGAATGACCAGGTCGCTCCCGCCGTAGCGCTCGGTGACTCGAACTACCTCGTCGTGTGGGAAGACTACCGCAGCGGCGACCTGGCTCACATCTATGGCACGCGAGTGACTCCCGGCGGCGAGGTGCTCGACCCATCCGGCATCCCCATCTCGCAGGCGACAGGCCAGCAAGACGCTCCTGCCATCGGCTCCAGCGGTGCGAACTACCTCGTAGTCTGGCAGGACGGCCGCGACACCACCTCCCACATTTACGGAGCGCGGGTTACGCCGCAAGGCACGGTGCTCGACCCGTCAGGCATTGCCATTTCCGAGGTCACCAACCGGCAGTGCTCTCCTGTGGTCGGCTTTGACGGCACGAATTACCTCGTGGTCTGGCAAGATGAACGCCGGAGTGACAGCACCTTCTTTGATATCTACGGCGCGCGGGTGACGCCCGGAGGCAACGTGCTTGACCCCTCGGGTATTGCGATTGCGAAGGAACCGGAGAACCAGGAGAATCCCGCCCTTGCCTTCAGCGGTGCGAACTATCTCGTAGTCTGGGAAGACTACCGACGCAGCATCTACTCGGACATCTACGGGGCTCGGGTGACGCCCGGGGGTGGCGTACTTGACCCATCGGGCATTGCCATCTCGACGGCGGAATGGAACCAGCTCGACCCGGCTCTTGCCTTCGACGGCGCGAACTACCTCGTACTCTGGGAAGACCAATGCAACAGCGGCGCGCCCGACATCTACGGAACGCGGGTGTCGCAGGGCGGGTCGGTTTTCGACTACGGGCGGGTCGTACAGCAGGAAGGAGTACAGTCGCACCTGGCGATGACGCGAGGTCCCGGCGGCGAGTTGTTCCTCGTGTATGAAGGCTGGGCCGGGACGATCGGGAACAAGACCTACAACACTGACCGGATCTGGGGAGACTTCAACCCGACGCCGGGACAAGGCATCGAGGAATTGGCGAATAGCGAACGGCGATTGGCGAATGGCGGAGCCACCATCGTCCGCGGTGTGCTGTTCCTGCCGAAAATGGGGACCGTACCTTCAGGGACTGTCCCCACTTTCGGCCCCACGCTGCTGGACATAAGCGGCCGCAAGGTGCTCGACCTTCACCCCGGCGCGAACGACGTGAGTCATCTTGCGCCCGGTGTCTACTTTGTGCGGCCGGCGTCAGGCGTGAAGCGTGAGGCGCCGCGCGTCACGAAGGTCGTGGTGACGAGGTGAGCCAGTAGCAGACAGAAGGCAGTAGACAGTAGACAGGGCAGGGGCGGCCGCAGCGCCGCCCCGTGTCTTTCGCGTGCGGCCCTCGCCGAGGCAGCAGGACCCGTCTGTGGATGTCCGCTCCGGCTCATCTTCATCCGGCCTCGTGGTTCGCGCCCGGCAACCCAATCTTCCGGAATCTGTGGAATCTGTAGATGTCTGCTTCGGCTCGGTTTCATTCCGTTTTCGTGTCTTCGTGGCCATCAACTTCGGAATCAGGGCGGCTTGACTGGCAGCGGAAGACAGACTCCCAATCCCTGGTCCCCGACCCCTGACCCCCGATCCCCGACCCCTAGCCTCTGGCCCCAACCGAGCCGCCGCTTGACTTGGCAAGGGTCAGGACTATGCTGACCACTGTTCCATCATGAGTGGCACAACTGACGCACCGGACAAGGTACAGGCGCTGCGCGCACAGTTGGCCGCGGCCACGACGCCGGCAGAACGGGTCGAGGCTGCTCTGCTCCTTGCCGAGGCGCTCTGGCTCAGCGACCCGGTTGCTGCCAGACCGCTGCTGGAACAAGTTCTGGCCGAAGCCGACGCTGCCGGCCGACCCAAGGACAAAGGCAGGGCCGCATACGTGCTCGGCGAACTGCTCCGCCGCGCCGGCGACCTGGGTGGTGCGACGCGTTGTGCTGAGACTGTGTTCCAGGTCGCGGACGCAACCGCGGACCGTCTCTCACGTGCGAAGGGACTCAACCTCCTCGGCATCATCCACCGGGACCGCAGCGAGTTTCAAGCTGCGCTTGACTGCTTCAAAGAGTTCCTGGAAATCACCCGCCAAACCGGGTCCCGGCAGGGAGAACGGATTGCACTGAATGAGCTTGCCGGAGTCTATGGCCTACAGGGTGAGTTTGACGAGGCGCTGGCCTGCTACCAGCAGTGCCTGAAAGTAAGCAACGAAGTCGAAGACGCGCACGGCAAGGCCATCGCCCTGCACAACATCGGCTGGACTCTTGCAGCCATGGGCCGTTGGGTCGAGGCGACCCAGAACTTCTACCGAGTGATGGAGCTTTGTGAAGACCACGGGCTCTCCGACCCGCTTGATGCGGCACGAATGGCGCTTGGGGAACTGTCACTAAAGCGGTCCGATTACGAGGACGCCGCCCTCATGTTTCGCACCGTAGCCGAGGGAGAGCGGGAAAAGCAGCGTTCAGGGCGAATGTACAGAGAGGCGCTGTCCAACCTGGGCTGGACCCACTTCCTCGGCGGGGACCTTGCTAAGGCGCAAGAGCTGCTCAACGAAGCCACACTGCTGTGCGAAGCGGCCAAAGACCGAAAGGTGCTTGCGGCTCTGAGCCGTCGCCGGGCCGAAATTGCACTGGCTCAGGGCCGGCTCGAAGCAGCAGGCGATCTGCTGGCTCAGGCCGAGCACCACGCGACCGACCTGAATCTGAAAACAGAACAAGGCGAGGTAATGCGCGTTCAGGCGCTCCTGTCTGCGGCCCGTGGCGCATCGGACCACGCTCTTGAACTCTTCAATCGTTCCGAGGTCAAGCTGGAACCTCTCGGGGACACATTTGAGCTCGCGCTCACGCGACTGCAGCACGGACGAGAGCTCCTGGCAGCGAATCGGCCTGAAGAGGCCCGGCTAAGGCTCCAAGCCGCGGCTCAAACGTTCCGCCGTCTCGCCGTCGTGGCCGAGGCCGAAGAGGCGAGCCGGCTGCTTTACCGCATCGAGATGCAAACCGACCTCAATTCCGCCCTGCTCCAGGCGATGCTCAGTATCACCACGCTTGGGCTAGCGCCCGAGCAGTTCATTGAGCGCGCCCTCTCGATGCTCTGCGACAACATGCGGTTTGAGCAGGGCGCGGTGCTTATCGACGGCAGTCCGGTCGCGACCCTCGGCAACCCGGACCTGACGGTCAGGGGTCAGGGGTTAGGGGCCAGGGGTCAGGAACACGGAAACCGAATAGAGCAGAATTCAGAAACCAGAGACCAGAAACAAGAATTGACGAGGAACGAGGAACGAGGGACGCCCTCCGGCCTCGAACAGACCGACCTTGAGCTGCTGCTGCCGGTGAGACAAGCCGAGGCCGTGGTCGGTCTCATCGTGCTCAGGCGCTCCCTGCCGCTGAAGGAGCGAGTCAATCCGGAAGCGCTGGAGGTCGTGTCCGGCACGCTTGCGCCCGCGCTTGCGAAACTGGGGAAGCTCAGGGCCATCGAATCCGACACTGCGGTGCGGATACCGGGGCTGCGGTTCAGAGGCGTTGTAGGTCGGAATCGCGTCGTGCTCGACGTGCTCAGTCTCGCCGTGCGAATGGCTGCGCCCCGCGTTCAGGTGCTCATACGCGGGGAAAGCGGCACGGGCAAGGAACTAATCGCCCGCGCCCTGCACGAGTCGGGCCCTCGCGCCGACCATCCCTTTGTAACGGTCAACTGCGCGGCCGTGCCGGAAAGTCTGCTCGAAGCCGAGTTCTTCGGGGTCGAAGCAGGCGCGGCTACAGGTGTCGTTGCGCGGCCGGGCAAGTTTGAGCTGGCGGGCAAAGGGACCATCTTCCTGGACGAAATCGGAGACATGGCCCTGAACTTGCAGGGAAAGCTGCTGCGGGCAATCGACAGCAAGACGGTCATGCGCGTCGGCGGAACGAAGGAAACGCCCATCGAGGCTCGCGTTGTCGCGGCAACGAACATGGACCTCGACCTGCGCGAACGTCAGGGCCTGTTCCGGCGCGACCTGCTGTACCGGCTCAACACGGTTCAACTTGCTCTGCCGCCATTGCGTGAGCGGCCAGAAGACATACCTGCGCTGACGCAGTTCTTCATCACTCGCGCGGCCCAGGAATACGGCCGGTCTGTCAACGGTGCGAGCGACGAGGTCCTGACTCTCTTTGCCGCTTTCCCTTGGCCCGGCAACGTCCGTCAGCTCCAACACGTAGTCGAGAGGGCAGCGATTGTCTGCGACGGCGATGAGCTCCAGACGACCAACCTTCCGCCTGAGTTCAGGCAATCCGGAGCCGAATTGACCGGGCACACGCCTGGGGACCTCCACGCCAAGTTCCGCGAAGAGACGGACGGTTCAGAGAGGGCGTTGCTTATTGGCGCCCTTAGGGAAGCGGATGGGAACATCTCCAAAGCCAGCAGACTTGCAGGTCTCAGCCGCAGCCAATTCTATCGCCTGCTGCGCAAACACAACATAGACAACAACCCCGACTAGCTGTTCCGGGGAACAATCCCAGCGCCGTACAGTTCCTGAACCTGTGTCATGGATGACACAATGCGTCATTCGTGACACACATGTCAACAACTAGCTGAAGACGGCTGGCTTACAGAGCTCCCCGTAGTTACTACTGTGTCACGGATGGCACAACTCCGCGTCCTCTCCTGAAAGCCCGAGATCGCGCGCCCGCCTGATATGCTCTGATTTCCGCCTCTCATCGGCTACTGGAACACTTCCTGCTTTTACATCCCGCGATGTTAGTCCAGATGAAGAGCTTTGTTGACGTAGGAGCAAGAGCTCGGGAACTCGGTTGCCGGGTTCCGGTCGTAATCGCTCTTCTTCCCGGCAACTTCTCCACGGCAGCCAATGCCGGCGAGTTCCGTTACCATCCAGCCACCCCGTACATACGCTCAGCCTGGCAGAGGGTCAACATGCGCGACGAAGGCCCGTCCGGAGCAGGGTTCGGGGATCAGGGCTCAGGGGTCAGCTCCGGAATCCGAACCCCAGCCCCTAATCCCCAGCCCCTAGCCCCTTCTGTGTCAACCAACGTCCCGCTCGCGGTCTTCTTCGGGCCCGGCCTGCTGCTGGACGCCCCGGACCGTCTGACAGTCGCTCTGGCCATGGTCTTGAGGGTGTTTGCGAACGACCCTCACTGTGCGAGTCCCAGAGATGTCCCATTGGATGTCGTGGTCGAACGACCGGGCGGGAATGGCTGCGCCTGTGTTGAATACCGTGGCGATGCCTGTGAGCTTTCGGAACTGGCAAGAGCCGTGCGGGAAGTCTGGGCCGGAGAATGAACCGGCCTGGACTGCAATCACATGAAAGGTGGTTGACATGCCCACCGCGAGTCATAGACTTACGATGAGTGCGGTTCATGGTAATTCATACAGGATGTTGAGATGAACTATACTCTGCTGCTTCTGCTTTGTGGCACGGTCGCCCATAGTTTCTTCGGGCCGAACGTTCGCATTGACCATACCGGGTCACGCGACATCTGCTATGTTCCCAGAATCACTCTCGGTCCCCGCACGGGGTCGAGCCGGCCGATCTACGTCGCGTTCGAGGATGATTCGCTCGGCTATTTTTCGGGCGTACTGTTCCAGAAGTCCCTTGATGGCGGCAGAACCTGGTTGCCCGCGGACGTGTTCATCGCACGCCCTACTGCGTGTGATCCTGACATAACGACCGACCGGGAGGGCGACATTTTCATCGTCTACCAGGACCCCGTGAGCGTCAATTGTGTGCGGTCGACGGATGGCGGCGCGACCTGGCCTCTACGGACCAAGGTCAATGATGACTCAACCAAATCCGCTGGCGCGGCCCGGATTGCGACCGACTCAGCCGGCAACCTGTTCTGTGTCTTCTTCGCCTACCGCCCGGGCTGCGCTCGCATCTGGTCTTCCGTGTCAACCGACCGGGGAGCGACGTGGAGCCGGAACGTCCGCGTGGACGATATTCCCGACACGTTGTACTACGACTGCGGCCGGCCGGACGTCTTCGTGCAGCCGGGTACAAATGACTACCTTGTGGCCGCATCAGCCCCCTACCACGACGGTGCATACATCAACCCCGGACCTTACTTCTACCGTTCCACCGACATGGGTCAGACCTTCCAGCCGGGAGTCCAGGTCGACACGTCGGCAATCGAGGCGCATGTCGTTGCCGATGCACAGCACGTCATCGTCGACTATTCGGGGATTGAGACGCGGACTCTATACACGATACCGGATACCTGGGGCGCGCCCTACCTAATCGGCTATTCAAGCGAGAACACGGGCAAGCTTGCCATCTCCGCCGACCGCCGTGTACACACGGTACTTGAGGTTGAAGACACCACGGGAATCAGCCAGGCCTATTACTCCTTCTCATCCGACCACGGCGTTTCGTGGTCCGACCCCGAGCTCGTGAGTGCGGACAGCACCAAGACCACTGGCTACCCGGACATCGCCGCCGACTCTGCCGGGCACGTCTATGTCGCGTGGGAAGCCGGGATACACTGCGGAATCTGGTTCGCGACCAATAGCCCGGCAGACGTCGCTGAACAGCCGGCGCAGTCACCTATAAGCGTGCAGCCGTTTGTGACCATCGTCCGAGGCGTCCTGTTCCTGGGGGACTGTCCCCGCACAGGGACTGTCCCCAAAACCGTGCTTCTCGACATCAGCGGTCGGAAGGTGCTGGACCTACGTCCCGGCGCGAATGACGTGAGCAGGCAGGCTCCCGGTGTCTACTTCGTGCGGGCTGTAAGCCGTGAGCCGTCAGCCGTTAGCTGTTACAAGGTCGTGGTTACGAGGTAGCCCGAAGTGATGCGCGGGAGGTCGAGAATGAGATATGCTCTCTTGCCAGTCCTCTTCTGTGCCGCCACCGCCCTTGCCGGTTTCGGGCCGAACGTCCGCATCGACCACGAGGACATACCAGATCACGGCTGCGGGTTCGCCGCGATCACGCTCGGTCCCGGCACAGGGTCGAACCAGCCGCTCCTCGTCGCTTTCGAGGACGACACTGGCATTGTGCAACCTATCCGGGCTGATGTCATGTTCCAGAAGTCCACCGACGCCGGGAGAACGTGGTTGCCCAAGGACGTGCTCGTTCGACGAGGCAGCCCCTTTGCGATGAACCCGGACATAACGACCGATCCGGACGGAAACATCTACATCGTCTACAATGAGAATGGCACGGCACTTCGTGGCTTCTATTGTGTTCGGTCGAGCGACGGCGGCGCCACATGGTTTCCGCCAACCAGGGTCGATGACCACGACGCGAGCTCGCTCATTGGCTCGGCCCGGATTGCGGCCGACTCAGCCGGCAATCTTATCTGTGCCTGGAACGACGACCGCACCGGAAGTCTGCACATCTGGTCATCCGTATCTACCGACCGGGGAGCGACATGGAGCCAAAACGTCCGTGTGGACGACGACACGACGAATGATGACTGCTATCAGGCGGATGTCTTTGTGCAGCCAGGAACGAATCACTACTTGGTGGCCGCAGAGGCGCCCTGCCCTGATGGTCACCTCGGCTGCTACCTGTACCGCTCTACCGACATGGGCCAGACGTTCCAACCTGGAGTCCGGCTCGACACATTCGGAGGCGTTGCAGGTTCGCCGCACGTCGTGGCCGACGCTCAGCACGTCATCTGTGACTTCACCGGCAACAGCCATAACTCCGAACAAATAAACACCGAGGCCCGGACCCTCTACACCCAACCCGACACTTGGGGCAGCCTCTCACTTGTCAGCAAGCTGGACACATCGCAGTTCTGGTCATATTACAACGGCGCCAAGCTCGCCATCTCTGCCGATGGATGCTTGCACACGGCTCTCATGGTCTGCCATGACATCTCTGAGGGTCTCTACTTGACTTACTACGTACGCTCCTCCGATCACGGCGTCACATGGTCCCGACTCGAGCTTGTCAACGATGATACAACGACAGACAGTTGGAACCCGGACATTGCAGCCGACTCTGCCGGCCACGCCTATGTGGTCTGGCAGGTAGTGAGTGGTCAGGTATGGTTCTCGACCAACTGCCCGGCCGCAATCGCCGAGCAGCCGTCCCGGCAGACCGTCGGCGTACAGCCACTTGCGACGATCGTCCGCAACGTCCTGCGTGTTGCAGAGCGCCCAAGCTCAAGCGCAAGCCCGCTCCTCGACATCAGCGGAAGAGAGGTCATGGACCTGAAACCGGGCGCTAACGACGTGAGCCGAGTCAGCCCAGGCATCTACTTTGTGAGAGAGGCAAGAACCCAAGCTGTCCGAAAGGTCGTAATCACTAGATAGGAGATGAGCATGAAATGTGCATCCGTTCTGGTGGCAGTTCTCTGTCTTGTGTCGGCCGTCAGCGGCCAGTGGCTGGAGAAGACCGTCTATCTGCCGGACTCGTTCGGCGGGCTTTACGGACCGACACTCCTGACCTACAACAGCATGAACAACACCATCTACGTAGCCGGCAAGGCCAACTGCGTGATTGCGATGGACGGCGCTACCAACCAGAAGATCGCCCGGATTCCGACCAGCTCCGGCGCGGAAGACCTCTGCTATAATCCTCAGAACAACAAGATATACTGCGCCAACGTCGGCCACGTGACCGTGATTGACGGGGCAAGCAACCAGGTAATCGACACGGTGGCGGTCGGGGCAACTGCCTTCTGCTATGACCCACGGGACAATAGGCTCTACTGCGGGGCGAGCGAAATCGAGACGACCGTCGTCATAGACGGGGCGACCGACAAGATAATCGACACCTTGCCGGTCCGGGCTCAAATCTCCTGCTACAATCCCGTGAACGACAGGATCTACTGCACGAGTACGGCCGACTCAACCGTGACGGTGCTATGGTGCGCCACCGACTCGGTCATCGCCACGCCCCCCATCCGAGTGAGCCCTTATCCTCAGGCGCTCTGCTGCAACCCGATCGACAATAAGGTCTATTGCATCGACGCCAAATACCACGGTAGCGTGAGCGTAATAGACTGCGCGGCCGACTCCGTCATTGCCACGGTAGCCGCACTGGGCGAGCTCTTGTGCTTCAACCAACGCAGCGACAAGGTCTATTGCGCAGGAATCGACGAAGACAGCATGACCGTTATAGATGGGGCGAGCAATCAGGTCGTTGCCAGGGTGTCCCCCGGAGACGCCCAATATGCCCTCTGCTACAATCAACAGGACAACAAGATCTACTGCGGCTGCGGGTATGGCCATAGCACGGTGGTGGTGATTGACTGCGCGACCGATTCGGTCATCGCCACCGACGGAGTCGGATACTCCGCCTATTCCCTCTGCTACAACGCGCGGAACGACAGGGTTTGCTGCGCGAATTTCACTAGCTTCGACATGGATGTGCTCGACGGCGTGACGGATAGCATCATCGCCAGAGCGGCCGTAGGCGACCAGCCGACCGCCATCTGCTACAACTCGCAGGACAACAAGATCTGTTGCGCACAGGAGTGGACGCGGAGCGTTGCCGTGATTGACGGGGCGGGAAGCCAGGTCAGCGCCTCTGTGCCCGTCGGAGTCGGCCCCGATGTCCTCGGTTACAACCCGCAGGATGACAAGGTCTACTGCGCCAATTCCGCGAGCGACGACGTCACCGTGATTGGCGGCGCTTCCAACCAGGCAATCGCCACGCTGCCGGTCGGCACCTATCCCGGCGCGCTCTGCTACAGCCTGGAGCGAGACCGCGTCTTCTGCTTGAACGACAGCAGCTACAACGTGACCGTGATTGACGGCGCAGCCGACTCAGTCATCGCCACGTTATCCGTGGGGCAGAAACCTCTTCGTCTCTGCTACAACTCGCGCGACCACAGAGTCTACTGCGCCAACAACCATAGCGGCACCGTCACCGTCATAGACGTTGACGGCGACTCGGTCATGGCCACGGTGCCGGTGGGAAGCAGCCCGCGAGGCTTGTGCTACAACACTATTGACGACCAGGTCTATTGCACCAACGACTCCGACAACAGCATTTACGTGATTGACGGCGCGAGCGACTTGGTGGTCACGACCGTACAGGTGGGCGGGGCCGCCTACGCCTTCTGCTACAACCCGACCAATGACAAGATCTACTGCGCGAATGGGTCCGACGTGACCGTAATCGACGGAAAGACCGACACGGTCATTGCCACCGTAGCCCTGCCGGACCAGCCGAACAACCTCTGCTACGTCCCGTTCAGCAATAAGGTCTACTGCGGCCTCCAATGGGGAGACGCGGTGGCCGCAATAGACGGAACGAGCAACAGGTTCGTTGGGACAGTGCAAACCGGTTACCCTTACGGCTACTGCGTGAACCCGGTACAGAACCTGGTCTACGTAATGGCAGAGAATAGGTCCTCCATCTCGGTTCTTGGCGACTCGATGTTGGGAGTGAACGAAGGACGCAAGCTCCAAGCCACAGGCACCAAGCCATTGCCGACCATTGTCCGCGGCGTTCTGTTCCTGGGGGACTGTCCCCGCACGGGGACTGTACCCAAAACCGTGCTTCTCGACATCAGCGGTAGGAAGGTGATGGACCTGCGACCCGGCGCGAATGATGTGAGCCGGCTGGCTCCCGGTGTCTACTTCGTGCGGGCTGCAAGCCGTGAGCCGTCAGCCGTAAGCTGTTACAAGGTCGTGGTGACGAGGTGAGCGAGAAGAGGCTAAGGTTGAGGTTAAGGTAGAGGCGCAAGAGCGGAATAGAGAAACCAGAAGGGGCGGGCGCAGGCCCGCCCCGACTCTTGTCTGCCGACCGGGGTGTGGTTACCGGGAGACGAACGGGTTGAGCGACTTGACTTCCGGGACCCGGTCAAGCAGAGCCTGGTCTCGTGTAACAAGACAGGCGCCTTCAAGCAGGGCAGTGGCCGCGATTATGGCATCCGGCGTCTTGACCCCATGCCGCCGTTTGAGTTCAACCGCACGGTCTGCGACATTCGTGTCTACCGGCACCACGGTGAATCCGGACAGCAGCGACCGTATCCGTGTCTCGTCGTTTCGCGTCAGTCGAGGAAACCCAAGCAGCTCGACCACAGTGATGATGGAGACAACCGGGCGCACAGCGCCAAGCTCGATCTGCCGGAACACCTGGTCCATCTGCGGCGCGCCCTGGAAGTAGTATATGAGGCTGTTTGTGTCGAGCAGGTAGGTCAATCTGATTCCATGGTCAGTTCCACTCGCCACGGACTTCGCGTTGGTACGCGAGCGGGTCGAGCTTGCGCCGTTTCCACATGCCCCGCACGGCACGCAGCGCCAGCCGTTGACCCGCCTGACGCCGGCCGTGGGGCGACGGCATCGCACGCAGCAGCCGTGCCGGAAATCTTATGGTCACGGTGCCATTCCGTACGGAAACCTCGACGGCAGGATCAGTCATGGTTGAATTCTACGCTACCATCGCAGAGAGTCAAACGACGCCCCGCCCGCAGATCATCACGCGTCGTCTGCGTAGCGGATTCCCGCCTTCCTGATGTCCTCCTCGCTGATGACCCGCGCTTCCTTCCAGAGACCACGTAACTCGGTGAACGGCCGTTTCCGTCCGCGCGACACGTGCTTCTTGAGGTGAACTTCCATGCGGCGCAGTTCTTTCTCGGCATCAGTGAGCTTCCGTACGATAGTCAGCTTGGTCATGAGATAGAATATCGGCCATTGCCGAGGATGTCAAGCGTACCAAGGGACCCTGAATCCGATATTGACCCACCATGACAGGTATGGCAGTCAAGCTGTGCGTTAGCTGTCTCGCTTTCGTTTGAGTTGTCTGCTGCCGCTGACTCGATCTGAGTCGGCGGCTCCTTTTCGCTCGGTCGGCAGTTCAATCAGTCTCACCAGTGGGTTACCCCCACTTGC
>DATJQV010000084.1 GCA_035505375.1 bacterium
CATGCTGACAATCCGGGCACGCTGCACCAGCCGCATGGGCAGACTTCTGCCCCGCGACCAACCATCCAACACCAATTGCTCTTCCGCTGATAATCCGATAGCCGCCGCTGTCCTGCTCACGGCCCATCATACAATACCCCATACTATAAGTCAAGATATTTAGGACGCAGTACACTAGAGGACAACGGTCGGAGCTTACTCGGGAGCAACCCGGACAGGAACCCGCGGACTTACTCGGGCCGTAACGCTCCGACCAACCCGGAGAGGAACCGGTAGAGCAACCCGTAGACTAACCCTGAGAGCAAATCGGAGGGCAACCGGTAGACCAACCCGGCGAATTCCGGTGGAGGTTCATCCGGGAATTGCGGTGGAGGTAACCCCCCTGTCTACTGTCTACTGAATCCTGTCTACTATCTGCGGGGCAATCCCCCGGGTGAGGGAGGGGACTTTCGGAAAGGCGACCTAGCGCTTTATTGTTCAAGTAGTTAGGCAACTTCCTGGCTCCACGGGCTTGTGTCCAAAGGCTAAACTTTCCGCCCGCGCGCCCGGCATGAACGCAAAGGCGGGCTTTCGCCCGCCCATGCCCTGTCTGCTGTCTACCGTTTGCTGTCTACTTGCTTCTCACCTCGTCACTACCGCCTTCTTCACGTCCCGGAAGCCGGGCGCGTCGAGACGAAGGAAGTAGATTCCGGCAGAAAGAGCACCCGAAGGTAGCCTGGCCTCGTACCGGCCCGGCGAGGTACGTCCGTCGGACAGGGAACGGACGAGTCTGCCGTCGACATCGTAAATACCGAGTGACACAGGACGCGGGACATAACCCAATTCCGCCGGGGAATTGGGATTGTGTCCCAAGTCCGGCACGTCGTAACGGACAGAGAATGCGCCTCGGGCCGGATTCGGGCTGACGGAGAGCGACCAGCGGAGCGGCACTTTCTGGGTTCCTTCCGCAACGCCGCCGCTGCTGAAGGTGATGACGCTGTCCGACATGTCCCACTGATGGCCGGGACCATACGCCATTACCACGATGCGGCCGGTGTCAGGGAGCACCGAAGGAGTTGGAACTACCCAGCGATAGACAGTGTCCGATCCCGGAAGACCAGTCACTATCGTTTGGAGATTCCACAGGGAGTCGAGCCTCAGGAACAGCGACAGCGAATCACAGCGCGGCGGCGAGTGGGTGGCCCAGCGGATTGGGACCGTGTCCCCGACTTTGTACGAACCGTGGGTTGGCGCCACGAGGTCGACCGCATCGACCTCGAATATCGATATCTTCCCGTTGCCTGCCAGCAGAAGCTCGTTGTAACCGTCGCCGTTCACGTCATAGACCGTGGTGGTCAGCGAGTTGAAGCCGGACGTGTCGTGATGGTCGTTCCTCCAGTCCCAGACCTTGCGCAGGTCGTTGTTGCCGAAGGCCTTGTACACCCTGACACTGTCGTATGTGGTCCAGATGCACTCGTCGATTCCGTCGCCGTCGATATCCCCGCCCGCGCTGGCCCGGCCCCAGTCGTCGCCCCCCGAATACGTGAGAGAATCCACCAGCGTGCGGGTGAATTGGTGGTTACTGCTCTCATCCTGGTACATGTAGAGGTACATTCTGTTCTGCGATGGAAGGAAGAACGATTCATAGAACTCGGGCCTGCCATCCCCATCTATGTCGGCCGTAGACCAGACGTCCGGGCCATTCTGAGGCCTGAGCGTGTCACGCCAGACCATCTCGTACTGGTCGCTGCCAGTGTCCTCCCAGACTTCGGCACCATACCAGCCAGTGGCAATCTCGTTCCTGCCGTCTTGGTTGAAGTCCCGGAAGCCGAAGTTATAACCTTCAAGCGAACCCGTCCACTTGAGTTGATTCTGGTTGTCGCCGACGTTTTCCCAGATATGAGTGCCAGTTGGGGTGGAAGCGATAATCCCCACGTGCGAGTCCTGACGGCGCATTAGGTCGGCTGGACCGGACCATGCGTAGTTATTCCCACACCGGTAGTACCATGATAGCGAGCAGGGGTAGCTGAAGCGGTCGGGACTTTCCAGCGTCATCACTATGTTATAGCAGAGACCGTGTCCCATCTCCTCGGTGCTTACGCACAAGATATCGGTCAGGCCGTCATTGTCGACGTCGCCGGCCGCATAAGGGATGGCATCCCGTACATCAACGCCAAGAGAGTCTTGGTACGCATCCGTATCCTCGTACACAAGCTTGAATTGGTTCCAGCCTTGAAACTCCCAAATCTGGTGACCTCTGAGCTTGTAGAAGTACATATCCGGAAGTGAGTCGCGGCCGTCATCGAAGCACACAACACGGCCATCAGCATACGGTCCTGAAGGGATTCGGGCGATACGCCTCACGCTCATGCCGGTGAGCGCCGTTGCACATCCGGCCATCAAGAGAAGTAAGCGTCGCATGATAGTATTTGGTGGGGAGTCGGTGTCCGCCTCCCCGCCATTGTGATTCTACCTCACGAGCGTCGGACGTCCAGTCAAGACTTTGCCGCCAGCAGACAGGCGCACGAAGTACACACCGTCAGGCACAGCGCGACCGCGGTTGTCGGTGCCGTCCCATCGCGCGACGTGAATGCCTCTCTGGTGAGGCCCGCTTTCCAGCCGTCGCACCAATCGGCCTGATACATCATGCACGGTGATTTCAACTGGCCCATACTGCGCAAGCTCGTAGTTGACCGAAGTCCCTATGGCGAGAGGATTCGCTCGCGACGTAGATGTTGTCGGTGGAACTCCGAAAGGCATATGGCATGGGTGCCCTGCCGGCCCCAGCGGGTCCAGTAGCAGGATTGTATCTGGCGCTGGCAAACCCGACCCGACGCTCGCGGCAAGGCATATCGCCACGGCGCAGATGGTCAGTCTCAGATTCAGTGCGTTTTTGTTTGCAGTGAGGTGACGGCCGAACAGACAATGAGCACGCTCAAGTAGCACGTTCCACCTGCCTTTCGATCTACCACTTCATGCCGCTCCGCGCCTCGCGCAACCACGCGGCGCTCATCGAGCGGAACCAATCCCCGGAAATGCACGCGGGAGTCTAGAAGGGAATGCTATATCGGTCAAGACGGCATGGAATCTGCCGGGGAGACAATCAACCCGCCGAGAATTCAGTACTTAGCGAAGGCTGTGAAACAGACCTGGCCACTTCAAGCATGCAGGCCGGGTCCTTCGGCCGCACACCTGCTCGACCATGCGAACGAACGCGAACGCACCGAATGGCTTGCCCGTTCTCAGGCACTGCTCCATGGCGAGCACAAACGTCTTGTCCTCAGGTGACTCAAGCCAGGCATGCCACGGCCCCGGCAGAGGAAGTCGGCCAAGCGTCGCAGTCAGGAGCCCGCGAGCAAGTAGACCCGAATGTTCGTCCGCGCTATTCAGCCAGAACTTGTCATCCGGCCTGGCATCACGTTCCTGCACCGATGCGATGTCCACGTATCGCAGTACCGACCTGGAGACTTCGTCCGAGAACGGGCAGCAGTTGTAAGTGCGTTGCCAGTGGGGCCCGACCTGATTGTGAATCTGATTGAACCGCCGGACGAAGGAGCGGTCCGCGTTCAGGAGGGCGAGGCTGATCGTCCGTGAGTGCGCCGGAATAACGACCAAGAGCGTCCGGTCGGCGAGGATGTTGTACCCGCAGAGCCCAATCCCGTATCTGTAGAGGCTATCACGGAGCATACCAAGGGAGATCTGTCGGTCACCGAAGTCCATGGAGGCGTGCCGGTCGTAGCGTGCCCGCTGTTCGACGAGATGGAACGCTCCTGGCACTTCGATCCGGGCGATGTGGCTCACGGTGCCTTGGCCACGTCAGCCATTGAAACGCGGGGTCGGGGATCGCGCTCTTCGCCTGACTCCAGGCAAGAGATGGCATGCCTGCGCGGGCAACCGGTGCGGTCAGGACTCACATCGCGCTCCCCACTCAGATCGAACTTCACCAAATGCGCCGAGAAGGCTGCGGCGGCGGGGAACCCATTCACCCGCCGTGATCGGCGTAGACGCCAGATTTTGACAACTCTGCACGCGATGTCAAGGAAACACTCAAGGGAACTGGGGCAGTCACCTATTACGGAGCGATGTCAAGGCGCGCAGCGCGGCCGGTGGCCGCGAGTGACCAGGTTCCAGTAACCAGTCCGTGAAGTCGGCCAACGATGCACTGTCCGACATGGGCCTCAGAGGTCAATGTCGGACGGTTTCTGCCGATCCAACGCAGACGGCCCGCGACAGGCTTGCCGCCTGCCCCGTTTCGTCTATGCTTAGCCTGTGAGCACGCAGCAGTTGCCCTCACCGAGGGAAGCCCCTCACCCTAACCTTCTCCACTCAAGCGGGGCGAGGGGGAATGTGGTGCAAGGGAGAGAGAGCAGGGAGGTCAGCGTCATCGGCGCCGGGTTGGCCGGGTGCGAGGCGGCGCTGCAGTGTGCGCGTCGCGGTGTCCCGGTGCGACTCTACGAGATGCGGCCGACGAAGATGACGGAGGCGCACCAGACCGGCGACGTGGCCGAGCTCGTCTGCTCCAACTCGCTGAAATCGGACGAGCCGGAGAATGCGCATGGTCTGCTCAAGGCGGAGTTGCGGATACTGGGTTCGGTTCTGCTTGAATGCGCTGAGCGCGCGCGGGTTCCGGGAGGCAAGGCGCTGGTGGTGGACCGGCGACTGTTCTCGACCGAGGTGCAGTCCGAGTTGTCACGCGCCGGGGTAAGCGTCGAGCGGGTCGAGGTTAGTTCATTGCCGGTCGCAGACTCGCTATACCGTCCGCGATTCGGGCTGTCCGACCCGCACCAACCCACGGTGGATCTCGGGACTGACGTTGATCGTTCATCGTTCATCGTTCATCGTTCGTCAGGACGCGCCGACGATGTTACTGTCATCGCCACTGGACCGCTGACCTCGTCACTCATGGCTGATGCGCTGCAGGCGTTGCTCGGGACGGAGCACCTGTTCTTCTACGACGCAATCGCGCCGATAGTTGAAGCGGATTCGTTGGACAGGTCTCGGGTCTTCGAGGGTTCTCGCTACGGTGCGGGATCGGACTATTTGAACTGCCCGATGACCGAAGAGGATTACGACCGGTTCATCACGGCGCTGCTGGAGGCGGAGCTGCATCCGCTGCATGAGTTTGAGGAGAACGCCTTGGGAAAACAGGGGACAGTCCCTCAGAGCGCCTGCGTCGAACTCGGCGCGGGACAGTCCCCGTTTTCCGAGACCCATGAGCAAGGACTAGGGACCAAGAACAAAGAACCCAGGACCTTCTTTGAAGGTTGTCTGCCGGTCGAGGAGATTGCACGCAGAGGCAGGCTGGCGCTGGCGTTCGGTCCGATGAAGCCGGTTGGGCTGGTTGATCCGCACACAGGTATGAGGCCATTCGCAGTGGTTCAGCTCCGGCGCGAGAACGCTGAAGGCACAATGTACAACCTGGTTGGTTTCCAGACGCGATTGAGGCAGGGAGAGCAGGAGCGCGTGTTCAGGACGATTCCGGGCCTTGAGCACGCCGCGTTCTTGCGCTTCGGCAGCATTCACCGCAACACTTTTCTCGACTCGCCGAGGCTGCTGTTGCCGACGCTGCAGGCCAGAGCAAGACCGGAATTGCTCATTGCCGGTCAGTTGACCGGCGTCGAAGGCTACGTGGAATCAATTGGTGCTGGACTGGTTGCGGGAATCAACGCAGCGCGCCTGGCCAGTGGCGGCGAGCCCCAGAAACTGCCGCGGGAGATGATGTTGGGGAGTTTGCTGGCTTGCGTCAGCGGCGGCGATTTGGCGAAGCAGGCCGAAGTGGGGACAGCCCCCGTTTCGGTGAGCTCGGCGCTCGCTGTCGGACAGTTGCGAAGCGTCGCGGATGTGTCCCCATCTTTCCAACCGATGAACGCGAACTTCGGGTTGCTGCCGCCTCTCAGTGCTGGCACAGGACACGCTCATGCCCCTCGGCTGCGAGGGCGCGACAAGCGCCGGGCGATGGCCGAACGGGCACTAGCCACAGCCCGCGAGTTTGCCTTGACTCTCGTGGATAAAAGAGGATGATTCCCCTTCACAAATAGAGAGGACATGGTTATGACTAACTTGAAGTCATTGCCCGAGAAAGCGACCGAGATGCTCGGCTGGTCTTGGCCGCAGTTCGAGACCTACTACAGCGAACTGGCCAAGCGCAAGCTGACGCAGGTGACGCTTGAGGATTTCCTGGATGACTGGACCCGGTTCCACGACCGGTTGGACGAGGTCGGGACTCGATTGAGCATCGCCAAGGACGTGAACACGGCCGACACGGAGGCCGAGCGGAAGTTCAACCGTTTCCTCGAGGAGATTTATCCGAAGTCACAGGAGGCGGAGCAGAAGCTCAAGACCAGGTTCCTCAACAGCGGACTCCAGCAGAAGGGGTTCGAGCGACCACTGCGCCGAATGCAGGCCGACGCCGCGATTTTCCGCGAGGCGAACCTGCCGCTTCAGGTCGAGGACGCCAAGCTCGGCACCGAGTACGGCAAGATTACCGGCAGCCAGACCGTGGAGTGGGATGGACAAGAGATCACGGTCACGCAGTTGCGGCCGGTCCTGATGGAGACCGACCGGGCGCGGCGCGAGAAAGCCTGGCGGTTGTCGGCAGAGCGGCAACTGAAGGACAGGGATAAGCTCAACGACTTGTGGCAGAAGTTCCTCAAGCTCAGGCTGCAAATGTCGGCCAACGCCGGTTTCGCCGACTATCGCTCGTTCCGCTGGCAGGAGATGTACCGCTTCGACTACACGCCGCAGAACTGCCGGCAGTTCCGGCTGGCGATCGAGAAGGCCGTTGTTCCCGCGGCTGCGCGCATCTACGAGCGGCGCGCAAAGCAGCTCGGACTTGCGGCCCTGAAGCCCTGGGACCAGGACGTCGACCCGCTCGGCCGCGCGCCGCTGGCGCCATTCAAGAACGGGGACGAGTTCAAGGCCGGGGTTCATTCCATCCTGACGCGGGTCGACCCGCATGTCGGCGGCTACTTCCGGACGATGATGAACGAGGGCACGCTCGACCTCGAAAACCGGAAGAACAAGGCGCCCGGGGGCTACTGTGCAACCTATGATGCCGCGAAGCTGCCGTTCATCTTCATGAACGCCGTGGGGCTGCATGGCGACGTCATGACCCTCATTCACGAGAGCGGCCACGCGACCCACAGTTTCGAGACGCGCCGCCTGCCCTGGTTCCAGCAGCGCCACGCCGGTCTCGAATTCGCCGAGGTCGCCTCGATGGGCATGGAGCTGCTGGCGACGCCGTACCTGGCAAAGTCAAAGGGCGGGTTCTATTCCGAAGAAGAGGCTGAACGTGCGCTGACCGAGAACCTTGAGAAGGACGTCCAGTTCTGGCCCTACATGGCCGTGGTCGACGGGTTCCAGCAGTGGGTGTACGAGAATCCGCAGGCCGCAATGGAGCCGGCGAACTGCGACCGGCAGTGGACTGAGCTCTGGAACCGGCTGATGACGGGCGTGGACTGGAGCGGATTCGAGGACGTGGTCGCGACCGGTTGGCATCGCAAGCTCCACATCTTCCTGGCGCCGTTCTACTATGTCGAATACGGGCTTGCCCAGCTGGGTGCGTGCCAGGTCTGGGCCAACGCTCAGAAGGACGAAGCCGCCGCAGTTGCCTCGTACCGCAAGGCGCTCGCGCTCGGCGGCACGCAGTCGTTGCCCGAGCTCTACGCGGCGGCCGGGGCGAAGTTCGCCTTCGACTCCGAAACGCTCGGCGCGGTCATCGGCCTCATCGAGGGGAGACTTGCCGCAGCCTGAGGGTCGCGGTTCAACTCAGCCAAGTCGGGCCCATAGTTCTGAAATGCCAGACATTCGATTGCGGATGCTGCCCGCGACGTTCGACTCCGGAGCGCGCCGGCGGGCGTTCTGCTGTTGCCGCTCAGGTCGGAACCAACGACTACAACGTCGCAGCCTGGGGAGAGTCCGATAATGGCGACAAGGCGTCCGCTTAACCCGTTTCGCCGCGCCGACGGGACGATCCAAGTGTCGGAGCAGTTGATAGAGGCTGCACACCAAGGGTCCGATGAGGTGCTGCGCGGACTCGGCACTTCCCCTCAGGGCCTGAGCGGTGAAGAGGCCCAACGGCGACTTGACGAGCACGGCCCGAACACGGCGGTGGAGCAGCCACATTTCCGGTACCTTCGTCTTTTCGTCCGCTGCTTGATTAACCCCCTGGTAATTCTGCTGGGCGTTCTCGCGACCATCTCCTTCGTCACCAGGGACCTGCGCGCGGGCACCGTGATGTGCGTGATGATTGCTCTGGGCGTGATTCTGAAGTTCGTCCAGGAGGCACGTGCCGATGCGGCCGCGGCCCGGCTCAAGGCGATGATCAGCATCACAACCGCGGTTCTGCGCGACGGGCAGACCCGCGAGCTGCCGGTGCGCGACCTCGTTCCCGGCGACATCGTGGTGCTCGCGGCCGGGGACATGATCCCGGCCGACGTGCGGCTGCTTACGGCCAAAGACCTGTTCGTGATTCAGAGCACGCTCACGGGCGAATCCATGCCGGTGGAGAAGGCCGAGGCGGTCGAAAACGGGTCAATCACCGCGCCGCTGGAACTGCGGAACCTCTGCTATCAGGGCACGAGCGTGGAAAGCGGCAGCGCAACGGCCGTGGTCGTGACTACCGGCCGCAAGACGTATCTGGGGTCAATGGCCAGTACCATTGTCGCCCCGCAGGCTCCTACCAGCTTTGACCGCGGCATCGGCAGGTTCACATGGCTGATGATCCGGTTCATGTTCATAATGGTGCCGGTCGTCTTCCTCATCAACGGCTTCGTCAAGCATGACTGGGGCGCTGCGTTCCTCTTCGCTCTCGCCGTGGCAGTCGGCCTGACGCCGGAGATGCTGCCGATGATTGTGACCGTCTGCCTCTCGCGGGGCTCGATCGCCATGTCCCGGCAGAAGGTAATAGTCAAGCGACTGAACTCGATCCAGAACTTCGGGGCGATGGACATCCTCTGCACCGACAAGACCGGCACGCTGACGATGGACCGTGTCGTGCTCGAGCAGCACTGCGACGTAGGGCTGAAAGAGGACGATACGGTGCTCGAGATGGCGTTTCTAAACAGCCACTTCCAGACCGGGCTCCGGAATATCCTGGACCGCGCAATTCTCAAGTACACGGAGAATCAGGCGAGCCTCCAGGTCGCCCAACTGGAGAAAGTGGACGAGATTCCCTTTGACTTCGCCCGCCGCCTGATGTCGGTCGTCGTTCGCCTCCGCAACGGCAAGAACCAGCTCATCTGCAAAGGAGCGCCCGAGGCCGTTTTCCCGCGTTGTTCATACTACGAGCTGAACGGCGAGGTCTATCCGATCGCGCCATTTCTGATTGATGATTTGAAGGAGGAGTACGAACGCCTGAGCAGCGACGGATTCCGGGTGCTGGCCGTCGCGTACCGCAACATGAACCCGCGCGCCGCCTACACCAAGGACGACGAGAACAACATGGTGTTGAAGGGCTACATGGCTTTCCTTGACCCGCCCAAGGAGTCGACACAAAGGGCGATTGAGGCGCTCAAACAGCACGGCGTTACGGTCAAAATCCTGACCGGCGACAACGACCTCGTGAGCCGCAATGTCTGCCACCAGGTAGGCATTCCCACTGACAACGTTCTACTCGGGCCGGCCGTGGAGGCAATGTCGGATGAGGAGCTGGCCGGCAAAGTCGAGGCCGTGACGCTTTTCGCCCGGTTGTCGCCGGCGCACAAACAGCGCGTGATCCGCGCGCTCCAAAGGAAGAAGCACGTCGTGGGATTCCTCGGCGACGGCATCAACGACGCCCCGGCCTTGCGCGCCGCCGACGTCGGCATCTCCGTGGATACCGCGGTGGATATTGCCCGGGAATCCGCCGATGTCATCCTGCTCGACAAGGACCTGCTCGTACTCGAGCGGGGCGTGCTCGAAGGTCGCAAGGTCTTTGCCAACATCCTGAAGTACGTGCGCATGGGCGCCAGCTCGAATTTCGGCAACATGTTCAGCGTGCTGGGTGCGAGCGCCTGGCTGCCGTTCCTGCCCATGGCGCCGATCCAGATCCTCACCAACAACCTGCTTTACGATTTCTCTCAGCTTCCCATTCCCGCCGACAACGTGGACCCCGAGCAGGTTACGCGACCCCGGCCCTGGTCGATGAGCGAGATCACGCGCTTCATCGTCCTTATCGGCCCCTGCAGTTCGATATTCGACTACACAACCTTCCTGATGATGTATTTCCTCTTCCACTGCAAGACCCTGGCGCAGGCACCAATGTTCCAGACCGGCTGGTTCGTAGAGTCGCTGCTCACCCAGACGCTCATCATCCACGTGATTCGTACGAACAAACTCCCGTTCATTGAGAGCCGTGCGAGCAATGCCCTCACGCTTACGACCCTGGCGGTGATGGCAGTCGGCGTATATCTGCCATTCTCACCGATAGCCGGGGCGTTGGGCTTCGTGCGACTGCCGCCGCTTTACTGGCCGTTGCTCGCGCTGACCCTCGTGTGCTACATTCTCCTGACGCAGGGCGTGAAGCGCCTGCTGCTCAGCAAGAAATGGATAGAGGCAGCGGCAGGGTAGCCTCGCTTTGCCGCCGACAGACCTCCGCCCGCTGCCCGTCCTCCCGACATTGTTTGACAAGCAACTGACACGGTCTAGGATTCTCGCGTGAAGCATGTGTTCCGAGGCTTGGCCGTCATCGTGGTGCTTGTCCTCCTGGCGCAGGCTTGGAATTCGCCCGTGCTCTGGAACGTCTGCAACTCCGCGGCCGTATCGGGTGGTACAATCGTGGTCGATGCGGATTGCATCGATTCCATCCGGCCGCCGGCCGGCGATTTCGCGCTGCGGGTTTTCTACTCAAGCGACAGTGAGGCGACGTGGCAGCAGGCGTCGATGGACGCGGTCGCGCAACCGGGCTACGACAGCACGTACGAGGGCAGGTTCCCCGCGCCCGCGGCGGGAATGGTCTATTACTACGTGCGTGCGGACAACGGCACCAACTACGGCACCGAGTCACCGGTGAACACTGCCGACGCCTGGCCCGTGCCCGACAACCTGCTGGCCGAGACGGCACTGGAAGGAACCGGGGACACCATGAACAACCCGGACGGCGAGTGGCTTGACCTGACCAGTTGCGCCATGGGGTACTCGGCCGGCTACATCTACGCCCGGCTAACCAACCACTACACGTCCTGGCCGACCAGCGGCGGGCTGTTCGGGCCCTGGTACGTCTACTCGGCAGGTTTCTGGAACTCCGAGGCCTCGACCCGCGACACGCTCGGTTACACGATGACCCATGTTAACGTCCTGTCCTACACCGACGGACTCTACGAGCTCAATCGCTACGAGAGCACCTACACGCGGATCGGCGACATCGACATCCAGACCTCGGGCAACCGGCTGATCATGCGCTGCAAGATATCCGACCTCGCCGCACGGCCCGGATTCCAGCCGTGGCCCAACCAGTGCGGGTATCTTTGCGGTGCCAAGGGCGACGCCCGCACCGCCAATCTGTCACTGCAGAGCAAGGATAACGACACAACCAACGCAGCCCGCTTCTACATCAACCGCACGCCTCGCCTGGTCGTCGGGCAGAACAAGCCGCCGGCCCTGACCAACTCGCGGGTGATACCCCAGAGCGGTCCGTTGGGAACCGCGTTCTGGTTCTCGACCCGCTACTCGGACGCGGACTCCAACCTGCCGGTGCTGCACGCGGTGGTCATTGATGGCGAGACGATAGCACTCAAGCCGACCCATCACCAATACTGGGGCCCGGACGTGTTCGACTGCCACGACAGCGGCTTTGCGGTTGGCCCGCACCATTTCCAGTTCGTGTTCAGCGACGGCGCAGCCCTCGTCGCAAGCACGCCGGACACGTTCCTCGTGACCGCCGGTGCGGTTGCTGAAGTCGAGAAGTCCGGCTCGGCGCGTTTCTCGGTCGAGCCAAACCCGTTCCACGGCACGACCGTGGTGAGCATGGCGGGCTCTCAACCGCGGACACTGGCCATCTGCGATGTCCAGGGACGGACAATCCGCTCGATACCGGCCCGGTCCCCGGCTCTTCAATTGGACCTGCGGTCGTTTCCAGCCGGAGTCTACTTCCTGCGCGCGGACGGCTCGTCCCAGCGCCGGCTGCTGGTGAAACTCGGCCGGTAAACGCGAGCCGATCCCGCTTGACTTCGGCCGATTCCGGCCGAAAATCGCTTGACGGGCAAGCATAGTAGCGGATGCTTATTAAGAAAGGAGTGAACCCATGATCAAAGAGTTCAAAGAGTTCATCATGCGCGGGAACGTGATGGACATGGCCGTCGGTATCATCATCGGCGCCGCGTTCGGTACGATCGTCAGCTCGCTGGTGAACGACGTCATCATGCCGCCCATCGGTCTGCTGTTGGGCAAGGTCGACTTCTCGAACATGTTCGCCGTACTCAAGCAGGGCGCGACACCGGGTCCGTACGCCTCGGTGGCAGCAGCCAAGGCGGCGGGAGCGGTAACGCTCAACTTCGGCGTGTTCGTCAACACCATCATAAATTTCGTCATCGTCGGCTTCGCCATCTTCATGTTGGTCAAAGGCGTCAATCAACTCAAGCGGCCCAAGCCGGCCCCGGCCGCCGCGCCGACCACGAAGGACTGTCCGCACTGCTTCTCGTCGATACCCATCAAGGCGACGCGCTGCCCGAACTGCACGTCTGAACTGACGGCATAGCGTCCGAACCCGCCGGATAGGAGAAGACATGACCCGTATAGGGATAGCGTTGGCTCTTGTGGCGACCCTGGCTGCGGCCACGCCCTGGAACCTCGCGGCCGACGCCAACCTGACGCTCAACCAGAACGCCTACACCAACAACTGGGGCGGCGGCGCGACCGGCCTGCTTGCCTATGCCCTCAACTCCAACTCGCTGGCCGAGAAGCAGCTCAACTCGAAGATGAACACCCGAAGTACCCTGAAGCTCGCTTTCGGCCAGACCTCGACCCAGGATACGTCTGGTAACTGGGGCGCGCTGGTGAAGTCGACCGACGAGATTGACCTCGAATCGGTGCTCCGTTTCACCCTCGGCTTCGTCGTGGACCCCTTCGCAAGCGCCGAGGTCCAGAGCCAGTTCTGGGACAAGAGCGACGCGACTCTGAGCCGATACTTCAATCCAATGGACCTGAACGAAGGGCTCGGTCTCGCCCGGCAGATTGTGAAACACGATAAGACCGAACTCGTGAGCCGGCTCGGTTTCGGCCTCAAACAGAAGTTCGACCGCCAGGCGCTGGTGGTGGATACTTTTGGCCTGGTAGCAGATCGCGAGAACCGCAGCAGCAACTACGGCGGTATTACCTTCGCGACTGACTTCACAACGCCGCTGGCGCAGGAGAAGATTCTCTACACCAGCAAGCTGACCTTGTTCCAGGCCCTGTTCTACTCCGAGGCGTCCATGCACACGGGCTCCACTGCCGATTACTGGAAGGCGCTCGACGTCGGCTGGGAGAACGTCTTCGCCGTCAGCGTTACCAAGGTGCTGATGGTCAACCTCGACGCGCAGTTGCTGTATGACAAGGAGATAGACACGAAGGTCCGTCTCAAGGAAACGCTGGCGCTGGGACTGACCTGCAAGCTCATCTAGATTCGCGCGCACGGGAAACGTCATGTGGCGGGGGTTCTCCCCGCCGCTTTGTTGGGCAGTGCCTTCGCGCGTATGTTGGCAGAATGACCAATTCTCAAGCCCCAATTCCCAATCAAGCCCCAGTACTCAATGACGAGCTTCAGCCCTCCTGCCCGGTCACTCGTGCTTGAATGGTCATTGGTGCTTGGTCATTGGGACTTCAGGCGGGCCTGCGATTCTTGCCGGGCGTCCTGCCTGTCGCTATGATAAGGAAATGAAAGGCAGAATCGAGCTGGAGCTGCACGAGCCGAATCAGCTCTTTAACTCGATGGACCCGTCGCCATTCGTCGACCGGGACCTCGACGGCGACGCCGAAGAGTTCATCCTCAATTGGGCGCAGGAGTATGCGCACCGGGACCCGCTGTCACTGACCATCCACCTTGAGCACATGCCGGCCGAGAACCCGACCGCATGGATGGCCGAGGCCGTGCACAACTTCTTCGGGTACCGGGCCAGACTGAACCGGCTCGCGTTCCGACGCCTGATGGACGACGGCCGAACCAGCCTGATGGTGGGGCTTGCGTTTCTCGCCGGCTGCCTCGCTATCCGCAACCTGGTGCTCGGCCACACGGCCGGCGCCTGGGCCGCGCTCCTGCGTGAGATTCTGACCGTCGCCGGCTGGGTTGCGATGTGGCGGCCGGTTCAGATCTACCTCCACGAATGGTGGCCGCTGTGGCGCAGAGGTCGGGTGCTTACGCGGCTGAGCAAGATGCCGGTCGAGGTCGTCCAGAAGAAACCCGGGACCGCGTTTGCGGCTCCCGGCGAGCTACCGAAGTGAAGAGGCTCACATGGGGGCCGCGCTTCTGGTTTGTCGTCTCGGCAGTGCTGGCGCTGGCACTCGACCAGGTCTCGAAATGGTTGGTCCGCGCGCACTTGACCCCACACGTACCGCAACGCGTCTTTGGCGAGACGCTCAGGTTCATCCTGACCAACAACGAGCACGGTCTGTTTGGAATTTCCTACGGCGCGCCCTGGATGCACTACGCGCTGCCGCTGGTGGTCGTCGTCCTAGTGATTTACCTTGCGTGGCGCAGTCCCGACCGATGGACCGGCATCGGGCTCGGGCTGGTGCTCGGCGGCGGCGTCAGCAACAACCTGATTGACCGGGTGCGCTTTGGGTCGGTCGTAGACTTCATTGACATGGGCACGCGGACCTGGCGCTGGTACACGTACAACCTCGCCGATGCATTTGCGGTGGCCGGGGTTATCATGATCCTCACGCACGAATTCCTCGGTTGGGGCAGGCGCAAGCCCGCCGCAACTGCCGATTCGAAGGCAGGCAAACCGTCGCCGCCAGGTCCCGGGTAGGGCTGGTCGTAGGTAGTGAGCGTCGGAAAGGAGAGCGAATGAAACAAGAGAGCGTGATGAGGTTCGTTCAGCAGCGTTGGTCCGTGCGGGTGATAGGGCTTTCAGTCGTTTTCGTGCTGGTGATAGCAGGGTTGACGTGCCACAAGGCTTCGAGTGGCTGGGATAGCTTCGACGAGAACACGATCGAGCAGGACCTGGCCGTCGTCGATTCGGCAAACGTCGTCTACTGGGCACAACTGGCCGCCGGCCACCGTGACTCGGCGGTGCTGCAGGCGCAGGCGGTGTTGTTCGCCCACCCGGGCACTGACACTGTGCAGGTCGCGCCGGACAGCACGGTCTGGGTCTTCTTCGCCAACGGCCTTGAGACCGGTCTGGGTGAACTGGCTGGGGATTCGACCTCCGCGCGTGGCGGAACTCCGGGTTCGAACGCGCAGCCGGTCAAGATTGCTTCCGGGACGCCCGGCGGCGACATCTATCGGGCCGCGACATTCGTCGTGCCGTTCAGCGATGAACTGCTGGGCACGGAGGAGGCTGCCGATACCGTCAGCAGACGGCTTGAGCGACTCCGAAACTGGGGTTCTACCAGCACTTATCTTGACACGTTCGTCACGGTTGAGAATGCCCGTGCCCTGATTCATGGTCAGTCTCCGGTGCTCTTCTGGGCCGGACACGGAATGCTGTTGCCCGTCGAAAGAGGCGGCAGGTTGTGCACCGAAGGACTCCTGACCGGCAAGCCGTACAGCCGGGTCGAACTGGCCAAGGCCGCAGCGAACGAGTACAGAAGCTATCTTCATCCGGGCCAGGGGAAGCCACGGCAGGCCGCCGCGTTTCACAGCAAGGTGTGGGGCGAGGGCTACATGGTCATCCTGCCTCCGTTCATCCGCGCCTACGGCGACTTCAGCGCCTGGAACCTGTCCGGCAACTACAACTACACCAAGACCATCGTCTACCTCGACTGCTGCTGCAGCGCCTGTGGAGAAGCGAATGGCTCGCACTCGGATCTGATTCAGTCGTTCCTGGATGTCGGAGCTGACCTGGTCTGCGGTTGGGACTGGTCGGTTCATGACGGATTCGCGGAAAACCTCGATACCATGTTCTTCAATCGTCTGTGCGACACGTTTCTGCCGAAAGAGGCCGAGAGGGCTCTGGGTAACACGACCGATCCGGTTCCGATCGGGCCGAGGTGCGCGACACTCAAGGTAACGGGGGACACGTTGGTCATGGTCGAACCCGTCCTGCTGGCCCAGAAGAACGGTGCGCTCTGGCGCGCCGACCAGGTGATAGTCGAAAGCACGGCCAGATTCCTTAACGCCCGTGGCGACCTGTACACCCAGAGCGGGAATTACTACGCCAGCCTGTACGTCCTCTTCCCACCTGCGGCGCGCACATACGACCCGACGATCGACAGCGCGTCCATCGAATGGGATGACCAGAGTACCATGCGGGACTACCGGGTTCAGAGAGGCGATAAGGGCGTGAGCGGTGTCATCAAGATTGACCAGTTGGGAAGCCATGTCATCATGGGTACTTTTTCGGGAACGCTCGGCTGGTGGTCGGCGGAGCACGACCCTACGAAGGACCCGCCCGACGACGTCGTCGAGCTGACCGACGGTAGGATCAAGTTCACCGGCAAGATGCAGGTGAGCAAGTGAGGCTGCGGACTTCCGTGGTCGGCAACACGCGCTGGTACACGTACAACCTCGCCGATGCATTTGCGGTGGCCGGGGTTATCATGATCCTCGCGCACGGATTTCTCGGCTGGGGCCGGGCCAAGTCCCCGGCTGCGACGTCTTCGCAGGCTACACGTCCGGATGACGATTCATCTGCGTGATTCTCGGATACTCCTCTCCGAATCCCCAATTCTGGATTCTGGTTTCTGCGTTCTGAATTCTGACTTGTCCGGGCATCAATGCCGGGCCCGATAGTCATCGTCGCGCCCGACCCGTGCTGGCCGCAGTGGTTCAACGAAGAAAGCGTGCTCGTTCGCGCCGCCTTGGGCAAGAGCCTGCTCGGCCTCGAACACGTCGGCAGCACCTCGGTGCCCGGCCTCGGCGCCAAGCCGACGATCGACATGGCGGCGGGCCTCACCGGCAGGGACGAAGCGGAAGCGGTCCTGCCCGCCCTGGCGCAAATCGGCTACCACGACGTTTCGCCTGAGACTGATGACGCGGACTGGTACTACTGCATCGGAAAGACCAGTGGTTCCGGCCGCCATTTCCATCTGCACCTCGTCCGTCACGAGAGCGGGTGCTGGTGCCGACGCATCGCCTTCCGGGACTTCCTGCGTGGCGACGCGGCCGCGGCCGGCGAGTACTTTGAGCTCAAGAAGTCACTCGCGGCGCGCTTCCCGGAAGAGCGGATTAAGTACTGCGTGGCTAAGACCGCGTTCGTCCAGTGGGTCGAGGTACAGGCTGCGGGAGTAGACATTACTCAAATGGTTGAGTCCGACATCGCCGCCATCGCCCGCGCATTCGAGCGCTGGAACAAGACCGTGCAGCAGTATGAGCAGTACTACGTCCAACAGCAGCGTGGCGAACGGGATGTGCTCGTGGCGAAGCTTGCCGGTGCGGTGGTAGGGTATACGACGCTCCTGATTTCCTCCGGGTATCTGCCTTTCCGTGAGCAGCGGATACCGGAGATCGCCGACCTGAACGTCATCGGCGAGCACAGGCGCCGAGGCATCGGTTCAGCGCTCATCTACGCGGCGGAACGGTTGGCGCGGCTGCGCGGATGCTCCGCAGTCGGCATCGGCGTCGAGCAATCGCCTGAGTACGCGCCCGCTAGCCGCCTGTACCCGCAACTCGGCTTTGAGCCTGACGGCTGCGGCATAACAGCTTCCGACAACGAACTCCATCTTCTGATGCCGCTTCGTTGACCTCTCGAGCACGACTTCATCGACCGCCGTTGCCGGAGTCATCATGATCCTCGCGCACGGATTTCTCGGCTGGGGCAAGCAGAAGCCCGCCGCAACTGCCGATTCGAAGGCAGCCACGCCGCCCAGTTCCGGGCAGAACTGACCTCAGGCCGAACGCGACAGCAGAGTAGCTGAGAAACCCGTGTCGCGACGCGGGCTTGGCTTACCTCGCTATTACGACTCTGCGCACGGCTTGTGCTTGATCCTGCGCTTGGGCCTCTTTCACAAAGTACACACCGGGTGCGAGCTGACCGACGTCATTCGCGCCCGGGTTCAGATCCAGCAACCTCCGACCCTCAATGTCGAGCAGGCTTGTGGCCTGCGGCTTGCGGCTTGAGGTTTCCGGCAGGAACAGGACTCCGCGAACGATGGTCGGGCCCGGACTCGGCGTTCCGCGCTCATCGTTCATCGTTTCCTCAACTCCTGCCGGCATGCTGTCCCGCAGGACCGCGACCATCCCTTGTTCCTTGTCGGCGACATAGACCCGGTTCTGCACCGGGTTCCAAGTGAAAGCGCAAGGAGCGGGGGATTCGCCGTTGAGGTGGATTGTGCGAAGCACCTGTTCGGTCGCGCAATCGACAATGGTCACTTCGCCAAGGGATTTGTCGGCGCAGTAGAGCTTGTTGTTAATCCGGTTGTGGCAGAGTGCGACCGCCCCGGGCACCGTGGCAATCGTAGCAGGCACATTGTTGCTCGCGCCGTCAATCACGGTCACCGTGGTGTCGCCGGTGTTTGCGCAGTAGACCTTGTTGTCGGCCGAGTCGCAGGCGAGTGCCGCGGGTGCATATCCCGTGGCGACCGTGGTGATCACAGAGTTGCTGCCGCCGCCAATCACGGTCACCGTATTGTCACCGGCGTTCACGCAATAGACCTTGTCGCTATGCGGGTTCCAGCATAGCCCGCTGGGAATCCCGCCCACGGGAATCGTGGCGATGACGTTGTTGCTCGCACCGTCAATCACGTACGCGCTGTCGGTCGAGGTGCTGACGCAATATACCTTGTTGTCGGTCCGGTTGAAGCCGATGACTTCGGGCCACATCCCCACCACGTCGGTAGCGACCACGTGGTCGTTCGCGCCGTTAATCACGCTCACGGACGAGCTTCCGGAGTTTGCGCAATAGACCTTGTTGCCGGTCGGATTGTAGCAAACGGCCCAGGGATAGTTCCCGACAATCACCGCGGTAATCACCGAGTCGCCCGCGCCGTCAATCACGCTCAGTGTCGTGTCGCCGTAGTTCACGACGTAGACCTTGTTGTTGGTCGAGTTGTAGCAGAGGTCGCGAGGACCGCTTCCGACAGGCACCGTGGCGAGCACGTGGTTGGCCGGGCCGTCGATTATGGTCACCGTGTTGTCGCCGCTGTTGGCGCAGTAGACCTTGTTGTTGATCGAATTGTAGCAGAGCGCGCAAGCCCCGGCTCCGGCCGGAAGCGAATCTTCAAGCCACTGCGCCCGGAGTGTGCCGACAGTCGCTGAACACAGAGTCAGGACAATGAGCAGAGACAGTCTCATGTTGCTTCCTTTCATCAGAGCGGTACCGTTCCAAGAAACGTTAGTGCCCCGGTATGGGGAAGTCAAGGCGGAAGGACAGCCGGAAAACCGCAACAGAGCCGCCAGGAGCGCCGGCGCTACGAACTGCATTCTGACTTCTGGTTTCTGACCTCTGAATTCTGAGCTGTTCAATATCTCCTGCCTGTGCGTCTCATTGACGTCCTTTTCGACCGGTATAGAATTCGCTCGTGTCAATGTCTGCGGTTGATCGCGACGAAAGGAGCGCATGAAAAGAATTCCTGTGGTCATTAGCATGTTTGTTCTCGCCTGCGGCATCCTTGCCGCCGACGAGCAGCCGGGCTTCCGCAATACCAACCTCAAGGTCGTCATTTCCGTGACTGGCGCCGACGAGTATGATCTGGACGCGATTGATTACGACGACCCGACAGTATCTGAGGGCCTGCTCGAATGCCTGAAGAGCGACGGTGCCGCCGACGGCGTCACCTTCACGGAGGCGAACGGCGAGCTACCGCATCTTCGCATTGACGTGGCGTGGTCATACGCGACACAGGGCACGGTACAGATTTCGGCAACCGCGAGTGTCTCAGGACTCGGACGGGGGCACCTTTTCGACGCGAGCAGCGGTCAAGCGCCGTTCACCGATGGTTACGATGCTACCAAGGCCCTGGCCGACGACATCTACCGATGGATTCACCAGGGCTGGACCTACGGCGGGACGCCGCAATCATCCTATGTACCTCCAAGCTACAACTACGGTAGCTCCGAACAACGGTTCGGTGTTTTCGGCGTGGGCTTCTCGCTTGGCCGGGGCGCAGGGCTATTTGCAGGCTATGCCTCTTTCCAGCCCCTTGACCTGCTCGGCATCGAGTTCGACTACGGCACGCAGCCCTGCGCCACGCCGGTCGGGCCGGGGCAGATTACCGTGTGGCCCGCCATGCTCAGCGCCAAGCTGCAGGTCTTTGGCGGCAAGCGCTCGCGGTCGAGCCAGCTCGGCTTCGAGTTGGCGGCCGACCGGGCCGACCAGGCAGGATGGGGCGCGTACGGCGCGTTCCTCATCAGGCTCAGGCCGGCCTCGGGCTTCAATGTGGACTTCAATCTCGGGATGGGTCACTTCTTCAATCAGCCGTTGGCCACTAAGATCTACGAGGAACGCCTGGAGCAGAAGCTCGGCCAGCCGATGACTGACCTCGGTCTGGGGTTCATCGGGCAGATGCCCAACTATCTCGTGGGCGGCATGGGCATCTGCCTCAGCTTCTGACCGCCCGCGCCGACGTCAGAATCAGGTTCGGTTCTACCAGAGCGCCGGCAGTCTTCGACTGGGGACTCAATCGGTGTTTATCTATGTTCGTCTATGGTTTAATATCCAGCCGGGATAGCAATGGATGGAGCAGATCCGAGAGCAGCTCGGGAAGTAATCCTCCGAGCAATCCGGAGAACAACGGTCAGAGCTACCTCGGGACCAACGCCGACGGCAACCCGCAGACTTACTCGGGCCGTAACGCTCCGACCAACCCGGAGAGGAACCCGTGGAGTAACGGGTAGACTAACCGGGAAAGTAAACCGGAGGGGAACCGGTAGACCAACCCGGCAAATTGCGGATGGATTTCCTCGGGGAATTGCGGCGCAGATAACCCTCCGGACAAAGGACGAGGTAACGGTCCGGACAACTTCGCAGACAACTCGAGGGGCAATCCCCCGGGCGAGGGAGGGGACTTTCAGGAAGGCGACCTAGTACTTGATTGTTCAAGAGGTTAGGCTGATTCCTGTGTCCGCGGGCGTGTATCCAAAGAGTAAACTTTCCAGCTGCGCGCCCGGCAAGAACGCAGAGGCGGGCATGCGCCCGCCCCTGTCTTCTGTCTACTGCCTACTGTCTACTACCTGCCGTCTACCTCTGAAGCACCAGCTTCTCGGTCGAGTGGTAGCTGCCGGCTGCGAGTCGGACGAAGTAGATGCCGTTGGCAAGGCTCCGGCCCCGGTCATCGGTGCCGCTCCACGTGATGCTGTACGCGCCGCGCTTCATGCTCGACGCACACAGCGTCCGCACCACGCGGCCGGTGAGGTCATGCACCTGCAACAGCGTCTGGCGTTGAGCGTCCAGTGTGTAGTGGATAGTCACGCTTCGGACAGCGGGAGTCGGGAATGGGGAGTAGAGATGGGTCACGAACGGGCCCTGACTTGGCGAGTACGCCTGCTCGCGCACGCCGGTCTGCAGCTCCGGCTGCCAGAAGCCGATGAGCGCCCAGTAGGATGTCCCGGTGGTCTGCCCGGCCGCAGTCTGGCCTAGGGTCGAGCCGCACTTGTAGCTCGACCCGGCCATGTCCCCGCCGCCGATGCCGTTCACGCACCAGTCGCACTTGTAGGGCTGAGCGAGAGCCAGACCACCACAGAGGGCACAGAGGAGACAGAGAATCCTGATTGTCATGTCGGCTCCTAGCGCTGCGGATTTTCCAGCGGGTGTTCTAGTGGATGCTCCGGCGGATGTTCCAGCATTTGCTTCATCTTCTCGTACTTCGCCCTGCCCGCCGCGGTGCGGAAGTCGATGCCCTGCGTCTTGCCTTCGCGTACGAGCTGGTCCATGCAGCCGGCAAGGAAGTCGTCGTCCAGCATTCTTCCGGCCAGCGGGCCGGTCTTGGGTTGCTCGACCGGCATCATCCGGCGTATCGCCTCGGCCGACACATCCTTCCGCTCGCCCGTCACCTGCCAGAAGATCTTCGTGCCCGCCTTGCCGCCGATCGTGAACTGGTTACCGACCACCTCCTGCGCCACGTAGACATCCGAGCTGCCGACTCCGGTAAGCTGGACACGCGGGTTCCGGTTGAGCGCGTCGAAGTATGCGGGCAGCGTTACGACCGCCCGTCCCGATGCGTCGAGCACCGCCTCCCCATCGTACAGGTTCCGCATCTCCGGTCCCTCGATGAAGTAGTGGTTTAGAATCGTACCGGACGGATCCACCGGGTCGTCGATGGTGAAGCTGCCGCCGGCCTTGGAGATAATGCCGACGCGAGTCTGGTTCGATGCGGTCGTGACCTCGCCGTTGAAGGCGGCGGAATTGCCATGCGCATAGGGCACCTTTGAGGAGCCGTTGGCAGTGAAAGACTCGGATGCGGCCGATGTATCGTAGTCGCCGCCCGCAACTGTGGCATACACGCCTGACGCGCTGTTGGCATACCCGCCGCTGACTGTGGCGCCGGCAGACCCCGCGGCGTTTTCGGCCCCGCCGCCTATCGAGGTGTTGACGTCTGTCGCGTGGTTGGACCGCCCGCCGCTTACCGTGGCGCATGCGTAGGACGCGACGTTGCCGTATCCGCCGACGACTGTCGCGTCGTCGTCCGACGTGGTATTGCTATCACCGCCGCCGATGGAAGACCCTGCACCGGCCGCGTAGTTGCCCGAGCCGCCCAACACCGCTGAGTGGATGCCGACCGCAGTGTTGTTCTGTCCACCGCCGACCACGGCATACCCATGGACGGCCGTGTTGTTTCCACCGCCGCTCACCGTCGAGAACGAACTCTCGGCCGTGTTGTTTCCACCTCCTCCGACCGTCGTGTGGTCGGCAAACGCCCGGTTGGCATACCCGCCGCTGACAACTACGTGCGCGTAATCCGAACCGGATACGCCCGTCGTGCAGGCCACACCGAAGTTGACGTGGCTCTGCCGGTAGGTCCCGTAGAGCATGTTGCTGGCACCACCCCGGGCGATGCCGAGCCGATGTACTGTGTAGAGCACGCTGTCCGGCGTGCCGCGCACCCACGCGCTGTCACCGCCGCCACCGCCGATGCTGTCATTCCTTGGCGCCCACGCGCTCCCGTTCCACTTAAGTACCTGATTGGAAGTCGCGCCCATCTGGTTGAGTTTGGGTGCGGTGACCGCAGCATCCTTGATGTCCGCCGTGTTCACGGTCGTGTCGCGGATGTCGGCCGAGGTAACCGCGCCGTCGAATATCATCGCACCGGTCACCGAATTCGCCTGGTTGGTCCGCACGAAGCCAGTCGTGTCCTTCCCCTGCAGCAGGTCGGAGTTGGCCGACTTGCCGGCAAGGTAGCTGTAGGCACTGCCGACCAGCCGCAGGCGCGGCGACAACTGCGTGCCGCCGGCCACAGCCATGCCGAGATAGAGGTTGCCGGAACTCGGCACGGACTCTATCGGTGCCACCGAACCCAGTAGCGTCGCAAACAACCCGCTGCGCGTGCGGACGGTCTGGGTCTCGTTCCAGAACGATGCGCCGCCGGTCGCAACGGTGTAGAGCCGGAATGTAACCTGATAGGTCGTATCACTCACCGGCGCGCCCAAGGTGTCGGTCAGCTTGCCTTGGTAGGATAGCATCTGCGGAATCGTTATCGACTCCGTTCCGAGTGTCGTAGCTTGAGACTTGTAGCTTGTGGCATGCTTCGGCGCTACCGCCGCGCCACCCGCTGCCAAAGCCACAAGGCACAACCCGGCAACGAGCAATAGTGTCATGGTCTTCATCTGGTCCTCCTAGTGCTGCGGATGTTCTAGCTGCTGCTTCATCTTCTCGTACTTCGCCCTGCCTGCGGCGGTGCGGAAATCGATGCCCTGCGCCTTGCCTTCACGCACGAGCTGGTCCATGCAGCCGGCAAGGAAGTCGTCGTCGAGCATCCGTCCGGCCAACTGACCGGTCTTGGGTTGCTCGACCGGCATCATCCGTCGTGTCGCTTCGGCCGACACGTCCTTCCGCTCGCCGGTCACCTGCCAGAATACCTTGATGCCAGCCCTGCCGCCAATAGTGAACCGGTTGCCGGACACCTCCTGCGCCACGTACACATCCGAGCTGCCCACGCCGGTAAGCTGGACCATCGGGTTGCGGTTGAGCGCATCGAAGTAGTCGGGCAGGGTGACGTCGGCGCGGCCGCTGGCATTGAGGACGACGCTGCCGCGGTAGATGTTGAGCATCTCCGGCCCTTCGATGAAGTAGTGGTTGAGTATCTTGCCCTGCGGGTCGAGCGGGTGGTCAATTGTGAACGAGCCGGACGCCTTGGACAGCACGCCGACGCGAGTCTGGTTCGAGGCCGTCGCGTACTGGCCGTTGAACGCGGCAGAGTTGGTGTAGCTGGAAGGTACGACCGATTGACTGCCGACGGCAAAGCTGTAGTCGGCGGCGGCGATGTTGTAGTAGCCGCCGCCCACGGTGGCGTGTTCGCCGCTGGCGGTGTTGGAGTAGCCACCGCCCACGGTGGCGTACCAGGCGCTGGCGGAGTTGGATTGGCCGCCGCCCACGGTGGCGTACAAGGCGCTGGCGGAGTCGTGGTCGCCGCCGCCCACGGTGGCGACGCCGCCGCTGGCGATGTTGTGGATGCCGCCGCCCACGGTGGCGTAGTTGCCGCTCACGGTGTTGTGGAGGCCGCCGCCCGCGGTGGCGTAGCCGCCGCTGGCCGTGTCATTGGAGCCGCCGTCAGCCGTCGCGTATTGTCCGCTGGCGAGGTTCTGGAGGCCACCGCCCACCGTCGCGTATTGTCCGCTGGCGGTGTTATTGTAGCCGCCACCCACCGTCGCGCAGGATTCGTTGCTGGCGGTGTTGTACACGCCGCCGCCCACCGTCGTGTAACTGCCGCTGGCGGAGTTGTCGAAGCCGCCGCCGACCACGGCAGAAAGGCCGCCGGCGGTGTTTTCAACGCCTCCGCCCAACGTCGCGTAACTGCCGCTGGCGGTGTCGCCGTATCCGCCGCCGACTGTTGCGTACATCGCCTCGGCTCTATCAGTGTAGCCGCCGCCGACCGTCGCGTATTGTCCGCTGGCGGTATTCTGGTAGCCTCCGCCGACGAACGACCACTTGCCGATGGCTTTGTTGTATCCGCCGCCCGCGACCGCCGCGCCGCTATCGCCCGCCGCGTCGCCGGCATGGTTCTGCAGACCAGCGAGCACCCCGCCGTAGTGCGCCTGCGCGGTGTCTCCCAGCCCGCCGGCAACCGTGGCATAGTTGCCGCCGGCGGTGTTGTCGTAGCCGCCGGCCACGGTGCAGTAGGAGTAGTTCTGGCTAGCCGCCCCGGTGGCGCTGGCAGTGCCGAGGTTCACGTGGGTGTACCGATTGGTGCCAATCAGCGTGTCGCCGGCTCCGCCTCGGGCAAGGCCGAGGTTGTGGACGGTCCACAGTATGCTGTCATTCGGCGAAGCCCGGCGCACCCAGGCGTTGTCGCTGGCCCCCGCGCTGTCGTTGCGCGGGGCCCAAGCAGTGCCGGTCCACTTGATGACCTGTCCGGTGGCGGCGCCGGCATGAGCCAGCTTGGCCATCGTGACGTTTGTATCGGCAATCTTGGCTGTCGTCACTGCACTCGTGGCAATTGTCGGATTGGGATAGGTTCCCGTCAGGTCACCGCCCGCACTGCCGCCCGGCGGCACGCCGCTGATGGTGACGTTGCTCGCATTCGTCAGTCTGCCCTTGGCATTGACCGTGAACTGACCGACCTCGGTCGCGCTGCCGTATGTCCCGGCCGTGACGCCGGAGTTGTTCAGCGTTGGGTTCGGGTACGTGCCGGTCAGGACACCACCCGCACTGTCGCCCACGTTGATGAACCGATTATCGCCCCAGGTCGTGTCGAAGCCGACAGTGCCTGAGTCGGTTATAGGATTCGGCGAGCAGACCACGCCGGTGGTCTGGACTACCTTCCTCATAGCCGCGCTGCCCATACTGTCATTCCTCGGTGCCCAGGCACTGCCAGTCCATTTCATCACCTGCCCGCTCGCCGCGCCCATCTGGCCGAGGTCGGCCGCCGCGATGGTGCCGTCGAGTATCTTGGCTGAGGTCACAGCACCCGTGGCGATGGTGGGGTTGGGGTACGTTCCAGTCAGGTCGCCGCCGGCAGCACCGCCCGGCGGCACGCCGGTAATGGTCACGTTAGCCGCGCCGGTCACCTGGCCTTTGTTGTTGACCGTGACCTGGGAAACCTGTGTTGCGCTGCCGTACGTACCGGCTGTGACGCCGGTGGTCGCAAGGTCAGCCGCCGCTATCGTGGCGTCGAGTATCTTCGCGGATGTAACCGTGCCCGTGGCAATCGTCGGGTTGGGATAGGTACCGGTCAAGTCCCCACCCGCTGTCTGCGCTTCGTTCACGTATCTCGTGTCTCCCCAGGTCGAGTCAAACCTCACCGTGCCCGAGTCGGTAATCGGGTTCGGTGAGCAGACTACACCCGTGGCCTGCACCACCTTCCGCACTGTTCCGCTGCCGCCGCCGCTGCCCGCGCTGTCGTTGGCCGGCGACCAGTTCGAGCCGTTCCATTTGATGACCTGCCCGGTCGCCGCACCGGTGCGCGCAAGCTTGGCCATCGTCACGGCCGTATCCTTCAGTTTGCCCGTGGTTATAGTCGTGTCCCGGATGTCGGCCGAGATCACCGTGCCATCGACTATCATCTCACCGGTAACCGAATTCGCCTGGTTGGTCCGCACGAAGCCCGTGGTGTCTTTGCCCTGCAGTGTCTTGGCGTTCGAGAGGGCGGTCGTGTCCTTGCCCTGCAATAGGTCCGCGCTGGCCGCCCGCCCGGACAGGTACGCGAATGCCGCGCTGCCAATCCGGATGCGCGGCGTCAGTTCCGCCCCGCCCGACACCGTCATCGCCAGATAGGCCGTACCGGCACTGGGCACTGAATCTAGCGGTGTCACTGACCCGAGCAGGACACTGAAGAGTCCGCTCTTGGTCGTCACGGTCTGGCTCTCGGACCAGAACGGCGAGCCGCTCGTCGGTATCGTGTATAACAGGAACATGATCGGGTAGTTCCCGTTGGCTACCGGCGCGCCCAGCGTGTCGGTCAACTTGCCCTGGTAGGAAAGCACCGGCGGAATCGTTATCGACTCCGTCCCGACCGTCGTTGCTCGGGGCTTGGGGCCTATGGTTTGCGGCTTGACGCCTGCGGCTGCCCGCGGTGGAACCACCGCGTCGCTGGCCGCGAAAGCAATAACGCTGGCGACTGCCAGTAGTAGTAGCGTGACTCGCATCGGACCTCCTGTTTCTAGGACCTCTCCGGTCTGGTGGCGACGAAAAGCAGAAAGGCGCGGGACGCGCCATGATCCCGCATGCTCTAGTAATAACGCAGACAGTCCATGTGTCAAGTTGTGTGAGTCGACCATTCGCTCCAAGTGACGGACGAAATGCAGAGGCGGGCTTTCGCCCGCCTCCGCCCTGTATGCTGTTTACTGACTACTTCTGAAGCACCACCTTCTCCGTCGCACGATAACTGCCGGCGGTGAGCCGGACGAAGTAGATGCCGTTGGCAAGGCTCCGGCCACGGTCGTCGGTGCCGCTCCACATCACGCTGTACGCTCCGCGCTTCATGCTCGATGCACATAGCGTTCGCACCACGCGGCCGGTCAGGTCATGCACCTGCAACAGCGTCTGGCGTTGAGCGTCAAGCGTATAGTGGATAGTGACGCTGCGGACAGCGGGAGTCGGGAATGGGGAGTAGAGATGCGTCTTTAACGGTCCCTGGCCCGGCGAGTACGCCTGCTCGCGCACTCCGGTCGCGAGCTCGGGCTGCCAGTACCCGATGAGCGCCCAGTAACTGGAACCGGTCAGTTGCCCGGCTGCAGTCTGACCTACAGTGGAGCCGCACTTGTAGCTCGTCCCGGCCATGTCCCCGCCGCCGATGCCGTTCACGCACCAGTCGCACTTGTATGTCTGGGCAAGGGACAGCGACAAACCACCAAGGATGCAAAGAATGCCAAGTGCCAGACCGACTGTCTTGTTCATGGTCGTCTCCTCGTTAGCAGGCCTCGGCTACTTCCGGCCCGGCACCGGCTGGGGCGGCTGAGTCGCAGTCGCGCTGTGGACCTCCGCCGGTCGTGGCTGAGTCACAGTCGCAGTCGCAGTCTTGCCTTCCACAGTGGCTGGTTTCTCGCCCGCTACGGTCGGCTGCGGCCCGGGCGCTTCCGGCAGACGCACGTTCTCGTTTCCCTTCCACTTGGCCAGCACGCGCCATGAGAAATGGGCATTGCTCGTCCCGCCCTGCAGTTCGCGCACCTCGAACCCAGTCAGGTCCTTGTGCACATAGACGCCTTTGCAGTCGTCCTCAAGCTGGACAAAGACCTTGAGCGGGTGCTCGGCGTTCACCGTGACGCAGTCGGAGAAGAGCTTCTCCAAGTTGACGCGGCATTGACCGTTGGCCAGTTGCCCTTCGCCGCAGTCCTCGAAGTAGGCCTCGGGCATCTCGGGTGCGAACAGCGTCTTCTTGCCCTCGCGCGTGCCCATTATCGTGCTGACCGTGCCGCCGCCGACGATCTTGTAGTTGGTGCCGTTGTAGTAAGCGACGTACGCGTAGGAGCCATAGGCGTTCGAGAAGTAGCCACCACACCCACCTGACCCGGTGTTGGTCGCGTGGCCGTACACACCGAAGTTGGTCCCGGTACCCGCGACTCCGCTGCCGCCGCTGAGGGTGGAATTGGTGGCGTTGTTGCCGACGCCCGCCATCCCCGTGCCGTTCGCGTTGGTGTTGATGCCGTATGAGCCGAGCCCGCTACCGCTGGCGACTTCTCCGTAGAGTCCGTAGACGGCACCGCTCGTGTTCGTGGCCGTGCCGTACCCTCCGCAAGTCGTGCCAGCGAAGGCGCCGCCGCTGCCATCGGTGTAGGTGTAGAGCCCTGTGTTGTCGTTGCCGTTGCCAACTATCCCGGTGCCGGTGGCCCCGCGGGCCAGAACGTAGGCGCCGACACCCTGCCCATTGAAGGCACTGCCGCAACCGCTCGAGGGGATGGTCATGGAGGTTCCGCCCCCAACCGCCATGATGCCGACGCCGTTGGCGTGAGGGTTGACGGCGCGCACGGGGAAGTGCCACGTGGTACCGGCGATGCTGTCCGTCGTATAGACGCCGTCGGTCTTGGTTCCGCCAACGGCACGGACGGCAGGATAGAGGGATGTATCACTCGACCCATAGACGCCGCTCGCGTACGTACCGCCATCACCGTAGATGGCATGGGAGCCGGCCGTAGTCGCCACGCCGTGGCACTGGCCATTGACCGCGACGTCCCCGTTGAAGTACCCGGCGTAGTTTGCACTGCCGCCGCTGGCGGTTCCGAAGATGCCGTAGTTGGTGCCGGTCCCGGCCGCGCTGCCGCACACGCCGTACTTCATGCCGCTCCCGGTCGCGTAGCCGTTCACGGCGCAGTTTGTGCCGCTCCCGCCTTCGACGTCGCCGTTGACGCCTAAGTAGCTGCTGCTGCCGGTCGGCGTGACAACGCCTTCAACGCCTTTGAACCCTCCAACTCCTTTGACGCCGACGCCCCAGTAATCGGTCACGGCGTGAGTGCCGATGAGACCCGGCGCGTCGTTGGTCGTCTGGGTGTTGGTGACGCTGAAGGTATTTGATGAGGTGGCGACGCTGCCGCTGTAGGGCAGGTGAATGGTCGGGTTCGGGTACGTCCCGGTCAGGTCGCCGCCGGCAGCGCCGCTTGGCGGCACGCCGCTGATGACCACGCTGCTCGCGCTTGTGACTCGTCCTTTGGCGTCCACCGTGACCTTACCTACGTGCGACGAGTCGCCGTAGGTCCCGGCGGTGACGCCCGAGGCGACAAGCGTTGGGCTGGGATAAGTCCCGGTCAGGTCGCCGCCCGCTGCCTGCGCTTCGTTCACGTAGCGCGCATCACCCCAGGTGGAGTCATACCTCACTGTGCCGGAGTCGGTTATCGGGTTCGGTGAGCAGACTACACCCGTGGCCTGCACCACCTTCCTCACTGTTCCGCTGCCGCCGCCGCTGCCTACGCTGTCATTGCGCGGCGCCCAGGCACTACCGGTCCATTTCATCACCTGTCCCGTGGATGCTCCCATCTGCCCGAGGTCGGCCGCCGCAATCGTGCCGTCCACTATCATGGCTGATGTGACGGAGTTCGCCTGTCCGGTCCGCACAAACCCGGTCGTGTCCTTACCCTGAAGTGTCTTGGCGCTCCAGAGGGCGGTCGTATCTTTACCCTGCAATAGATCCGCGCTGGCCGCCCGGCCGGACAGGTACGCGAACGCCGCGCTGCCAATCCGGATGCGCGGGGTCAGTTCCGCCCCGCCTGACACCGTCATCGCCAGATAGGCCGTGCCGGCACTCGGCACTGAATCTAGCGGCGTCACTGACCCGAGCAGTACGCTGAAGAGCCCGCTCTTAGTCGTCACGGTCTGGCTCTCGCTCCAGAACGACGAACCACCCGAGGGCACGGTGTACAACAGGAACATGACCGGGTAATTGCCGTTGGGCACCGGCGTACCCAGCGTGTCGGTCAGCTTGCCCTGGTACGACAGCACCGGCGGAATGGTGATCGCCTCGACTCCGGAGCTTGGTGCTTGGAGCTTGAGGCCTGGGGCTTGCGGTTTGATGCTTGCGGCCTGCTTGGGCGCTACCGCCGCGCCGCTTGCGGCCCATGCGCATAGACACAGGGTCGCAATGGTGAGTACTACGGTCCTGGCATTCACTTTTCCTCCTTGCTGGACATCACAGTCCGGCTGGGGTCGGCGTTACCTGATTCGAGCCCTGTCGGCGGGCGTCTCTTGCACCCGCTGGCACTACCTTATAGCGCAAGGGACTTGACTGTCAAGCCAAACCTGCAGGCGGAGTAGTCGGCTTGGACTCACGCTCGTGTAGGATGTCCGGGGCATGCCGCTCAACTGTGCCGCCCGTCAATCGGCAGCGTCTGGTCGTCAGCCATGCCGCCGTTGACGAACAGGAGAACAGGGATGACGGTCTCCAGCCGGTGAGTCAGAGCCTGCAGCCAACGGCCGGTTGCTGTCGCCGTCTTGACCATGCTGTCAAGTCGTCCTATGATTGGCCATGAAGCCGGCTCAGTATTGGAAGCAAGATGAGAAGATGGCAGGACGGGTCGTGTGCCGTCTCTGCCCGCATGAGTGCGTGATCGCTGAGGGCAAGGCGGGGCGTTGCCTCGGCCGGAAGAACGTCGGCGGGCAGCTCGTGGCCGCGGGCTACGGCGAGATTGTCTCGATAGCCGTCGACCCGATTGAGAAGAAGCCACTCTACCATTTCCTGCCCGGAAGCGAAATCCTGTCGGTGGCAACCTACGGGTGCAATCTCCGCTGCCCGTTCTGCCAGAACGCGGAGATATCGCAGCAGGCAGCGCCGTCGCGGCATGTCGAGCCGGACGAGCTGCTGGCGCTCGCGAAGCGCCAAGGCACGCCTTCCATCGCCTACACCTATAACGAGCCCTGCATCTGGTTCGAGTACCTGATGGACGCAGGGAAGCTCATGCATGGCGCCGGAATCAGGAACGTGCTCGTGACCAACGGGATGCTCAATCCTGAGCCGCTGTCCGAATTGCTGCCGCTCGTCGCGGCGATGAACATCGACCTGAAGTCAATCCGGCCTGAGTTTTACCGCGACTATGTCCAGGGTGATATGGACACCGTGCTCAACACCATTCGGACTGCAGCCGGGGCCTGTCACGTCGAGTTGACCAACCTGCTGATACCCGGAAGGAATGATTCGCGTCAGGAAGTCGCCGAGCTTGTGGACTTCGTTGCGAGCCTTGGACGTCAAACCGTGCTCCACTTCTCGCGGTATTTCCCGCGGCACCGGGAAACCGAGCCGGCGACACCGACCGAGAAACTTGAGGAGGCAGCGGCAGTCGCGCGCAAGAAGCTGGATTACGTGTATCTCGGCAACATGGCCACACGACCGGAGGACCGGGACACGCTCTGTCCGCAGTGTCGGAATCGGTTGGTCGAGCGGAGCGGCTATGCCGGGCTCGTCATCGGCATCAGTAATGGGAAGTGCGCGAACTGCGGACGGCCTGCGGACTTCGTGCTAGCCTGAAGCATAAATCGCCACGTCCCAGTAGCCGCCTGGTCAGGAGTTGACGATTGGCGAAGTACAAAGGACCAAGTACTAAGGACAAAGCAAAGCCGAAACGGGAAAGTCCGAAACCTGACTTGTACTTGGGCCTTTCCCGTCTTGCTTAGTCCTTTGTCCTTGGGACTTAACACTTGAGCTCATCTGGTGGTGGCTGCCCACGGATTCGCGGTGCCGGGCTATTCTTGATTGCTGCCTCACAGCCGTTATCATTCGCACCATGGCACTGAACAGCCGGCCGTTGCACGCGGGAGGGCGGTCGGTCGGGCTGCTGGTGCTCGCGGTAGTTGTCGCCGGCATCGTGGGCAGTGTGGTTTCGTATTTCATGGCCGGGGTCTTTCCGCATGGGCCGGTCCGGGATTTCTTCTTCAAGTCTCTCTCTATCGGCATCCCCACTTTCACAGTGAACCTGGGGTTTGCCGCTTTCACTTTCGGGCTATCGTTTGCCGTGACGACGGTCGCGGTGCTGCTCGTCGCTCTCGCGGTCTATCTGTGGTACAAGTTTTAGCCGAGAGAGGATTGCACAGAGCGGAGTGAGCAGCTAGGCTTCGGGATTCAGAGAAAGGACCGGGGCGGGCAATTGCCCGCCCCGGTATCTTGTTTCGGGCGGCTACTGCTGGATGACGAGTTTCTGAGTCAGGCGCGTGGCGCCGCTCTCGAGTTTGACGAAGTAGATGCCCGCGGGCACCCGCCTGCCGTTCGCGGCCAGCCCGCTCCAATGCGTCACATACGGGCCACGCGTCCGGCCGGCGTCACAGAGTTGGGTGACGACCTTTCCGGCTGCGTCGTAGACGCGGATGCGAGTGGGTGCGGCGCTGGTGATGTTGTAGCTGATATTCACGCCGACGTGCGTCGGGTTCGGGTAGGCAGTCAGCCAGGGCCGGGACAGGTCGAACGTGTTCTCGGCCTCAACGCCTTCGCGCTTGGGCTGGTAGTCGGCGAGTGTCGGCACGGTATCGGCGCTGGGTTGATACTCCCAGAACTCGTAGGTATTGGAACCCTTCAGGCAGAAGATGACCGAATCGTCCGAGGCCATCGCCGTCCCGCCATTGACTTTGACATGGCGGCTGACCGCGAACGGGATATCGGAGTTCCGCAGCCAGACCTTCCGCGTGAAGTTGTAGTGCCAGAACTGCTGGGTGTTGCCGCCCTTCAGCGCATACAGATTGTTGCCGTTGGCCACGAGCGAGCCGCCGGCCTTGACGGGGCGCAAACCGGTTCCGTAGAAGGAGTTCTGGTCGAGAGTCTCGGTCCACGCGTTGGCCGTGTAGGAGAAGCCGTAGGCTTCAACCGTGCCCGAACCTTTCAGCGCGAAGATCATGTTGTTAAGGTAGGCGAGGTCGGAACCGTAGTTGCACCGTTTGCCGAACGGGCCGGGCGGTATGTCCAGCGGTACGGGCTGCCAGTACGGTGTGCCCTGGCTCTGGACGTACACCGAGTCGTGGGGGTAGAACCACGAGTCCTTGGCGATGTCGTAGCGCCAGAAGTAGTTCGTGCGATTACCCGGGATGGCGTAGACCGAGCCTTTGGAACCTGACCCGCCTACGTACACGATCGACGCGCCTTTCTTCGGGGGCCGATACTCGTGGCCAGCCGCGAATGCGGTCACCAGCGCGGGTCGCTTGGCGACCCAGCTATCCGCGGCGATGTCGAAGTAGTAGAAGTCTGCTACGCCGTTGCCCTTGAACGCCCAGATGCGGCCCAACCCGGGGCTGCCCACCGGGAAGTTCGGGTCAAAGGTCAGATGAGCGCCGTCGCGCGGCTTCTTGCCCGAGGGCGCGGTCGGCATCGGTGCGAGCGTGTCCCAGGAGTCACCGGTAACGTCGTACTCCCAGAAGTCGGTCGTGTTACTGCCCTTCAGCGCGTAGAACTTGTTGGTAGTGGGCGCGTAGCAGAGTGCACCGCTTTGGACCCTGCGTCGGTGGTATGAAGGCGGAATGCCGGCCCTGCTTGCCCACGGGGAAGCGGTCATCATTTCGTAGATGGCGTCGTTGGCCCCGTTGACGTCGCCGGCGATGTGGACCGAGCAGCATACGGGGTACGTGCCGAGCGCCAGCGTGCAGGGACGGAAGGTCACGATGGCGCTGTCGCCCGCTATCAACACGGGAGACAGCGTATCACTGGCGTAGCTGCCGATGGTCATGAACGCCCGGATCGAACCCGGGACCGTGCCGTAGTTCTGGATCTTTGCCTTCGGTGTAATCACGCCCGGGAAATCGGAGCTGGCCGGTCGGATGATCGCCAGCGCTGCGGCGTCGGGCCTTTCCGGGAAGAACGAGATGGCGCGGCCCGCGCTCAGACGGTTGGCAATGCCGTTCACTGCCGTCGACATCGGCGGCACTCCGTACAGGTAGCAAAGCCCGTCGGTACCACCCTGGTTCTCAAGCCCGACGCAGGCATGCCGGCCGTTGTCGTAGGTTACGTTGCCGGTGGTGACGGCCTTATACTGACAGGTGACGACACCGTTCTCACGGAAGATGAGTTCGAAGGTGAGGCCCTTGGACGTGTCGGTCGGTATCCGATTTACGTCCTGGAACACGACCACCATGTACCGGTTGGGTGTTGTTCCGAACCAACGGTAGCGGATGGAGCCGTGGCCCCAAGGCGAGCCGACCGCGAGATTATCCCAGTAAGCATAGATACAGCGGTTGGGCGCGCTGGGTGTAGGTATCTTGGCCGGGAAGGAGTCCATGTCACTGCCCGGGTCCGCCGACAATCCCAGTCCGACCCATCCGTTGGACGATACGTACACGTAGTTGTAAAGGCTGTCGTAGAACGGGAAGTTCATCCCCGGCTCGAACGGTATCGTGAGGGGGTTGTTATCACCGATTACGTATTTCGCCGACATGCCGTTCGTATCAATCCAGGCGTACGTCGGCCCGCCGAGGGTATCGGAGTCAATCCAGCGGTAGTGCAGCGGACTGACACCGGTGAAGGCACCCTTGAGCACGTCCACCGAGAATCGTTTGTCGTCATTCTGTGGCACCGGGTCCGGACCGCCGCTGACCAGCGTCCTTACGATGACCGAGCACCGTTCAGTCTGGGTCGGAAGCCAGGTCGGGAATGTCACGAGCGTGTCCTGGCCTGCTGCGAGCGAGGCGAGCGTCTCGGCCTGCGCGTAGTATGGTCCGCCAACCGTGCCGACGATGCTGCATCTGACGGCAACCGGCGACACTGTCGTCGATCCGAAGTTCTCAATCCTCGCCTTGGGCGTCATCGGCAGGTTGTACGGGCGCCCGACCCAGTCGTACAGCGGCTGGTCAACGTAGAGAGTCCTGAGGTCGACCGGCGCCGGGGTGACGGTCCCCATGTTGACGACGGCGCGTATCATGAAGTCGGCGAAGATCAGGGTCGGCGTGAAAATGCCGTTGTGGTCTTCCCAGTGAGTGGTAAGCGGGTTGGGGCCATCGTTGTCGCAGCCAAGCTGCGGGCAATCGCCATCTTCTCCAACCTGCAGGTAGAAGACGTAGAACTTGCCGGTCGGCATCACCAGCTGATTGCCGGCGCTGCCCAGGTAGATCGAGTTCCACGCGGTGGTGGAAGGCGGCGCATACTGGACCGGCGTCTTGTAAAAGAGCTTGCCGGGCTTCCCGCTGCCGTCATCAAGGAAGATGGCAAGCTGGTAACCGCAGCTGGCTGCGGTACCCGGCGTATGAAGGTACACTTCCAGCGATTCGATGTAGACCGGGGAAGTATCGGCGTCGAATTCCATGCCGTAGCCGTAGTGGCCGAGGGTGAAGTTCGTGAAGAAGAGATTGTTGCCGTTGTCGTAGCTCACTGTTCTCAGCAAACTCCCATCAAAGAAGCGCGAGAGCGTGTCGTTGCTGCGTACCTGGTCTGAGTCGGCGCGAGACCAGAACTTGATGAAGTACTGGCCCAGCGGCAGGTTGTAGCCGGGAGAGAATGTCACATTTGTCGCGACCCCCGGTGCCAGGCTGGCAATCGTGCTCGTCCAACTCCTCAAGCCGACCATCGCGCTCGTGTAGAGGCTGCAATTAACCGGCACGTTTGTCTGGGTGTTGCTGCCGTTGTTGATGAAGGATGCGGTCGGCAAGAAGTTCCCGGGTGGGACCCTGCTGGTTGGGTAGACGATTGACTGGCAAGCGACGTCCCATCTCACTGTCGACTCGCCGGAGACGACGATGTCGTCGACAAACCACCCTTGAATGAAATTGAGATCGCCGTTGAACACCCAGGCGATCTTCACGTTGGCTTTCCCGGCAGCCTGGTCAAGGGACAGAGTCTCGGCTATCGCCGAATCCGGAGGGTTGGGGTGGTTCGTGTAGTAGTCGTGCAGCGTGAACGGCCAGGTCGCGCCGCCGTCGGTCGAATAGACAAGCTTGGCGGAGTAGGAGTTGGGCGACCAGTAGTAGAAGAGCGTGCTGCAGGCAAGTGTTACCACGTGGTATGCGGAGCAGTTGATGGTCGGCGAGATGAGCGAATCAGGCGTCGCGTCCGCGCCCAAGTCCGACTGGATGGCAGCGAACGGCGACGGGTGGCTGTCCCACGGCGTGGCGTGGGCGGTGTCCCGATGCCAGTCATCCGGGCCGATGCCGGGTCCGGTGTGGAATATCCGCCATCCTGCCGGTGGTGAGCCCGTGCTCCAAGCGCCATCGAAATTCTGTGTAAGCAGGGTAGTAGTACCGAAGGATGCGGCGACCAGCACGGTCACTGCAATGACCAATCTACGCATGACTACCTCCTATCGACATTTAGTAATCGTTACCACGAAGACCGCATTTGTGCAATGCAGTCGTATTTGGCTACCGTATGTATGGTTACGCGTCTGTCCTCGCCCGGTTGGGCAGTCGCCCATCACGAGCAATTAGATTATAGAACTTCGCTCCAGCCTGTCAATCAGCAATTGGCCGGCCGCGACATGCCGGCACGGAGCACCGGCATCAGTTTGTTGACTTGGCCGGGCAATTCCCTTAAATTAGGTCAGAGGCTGTCCGCAATCTGGAGTTTTCAGCCGGAGGGCTAGCCTAATTGGTAAGGCAGCAGACTTGAAATCTGCCGACTCAGCGATGGGTCTTGCGGGTTCGAATCCTGCGCCCTCCGCTGCTGCGGAGTGCGGGCGCGGCAGTTCCGCGCCGGGCCGGATGAACCGGCCCCGGATTCGCCGTCAGACGGTGCGCCTCCTGCGCCCTCCGCAAGCGGAATAGGGCCAATGGGCCCTATAGGACCTATACCGAGCCGGAGAGGTGGCCGAGCGGCCTAAGGCGATCGCTTGCTAAGCGGTTGTACGGGTAATACTGTACCGTGGGTTCGAATCCCACCCTCTCCGCTTTTGTTGTCCGACTGACCGTTTGCCGCTAGTGTAATCCCGATGAACGAAGTCAGAGTCCGGATAGCGCCGTCGCCGACCGGCGCGCTCCATCTCGGGCTGGTGCGCACGGCCCTGTATAACTGGCTGTTCGCCCGCCAGCAGGGCGGACGCTTCATCCTCAGAATCGATGACACTGACGCTCAGCGCAACATGGCCGAAGTACTGCAACCGATCATTGACGGGCTTCGGTGGCTCGGAATTGACTGGGACGAGGGGCCGGGAATCGACGGCCCCAATGCTCCGTACTTCCAGTCGCAACGGGTAGCGGGCCACAAAGCCGCCGTGACTCGCCTGCTGGAGTCGGGGCACGCCTACTACGACTATGCGACAACCGATGAGATCGCGGCCGAGCGGCAGACGGCAGTCGCGAACAAAGAAGGTGTGTTCCGTTACAGCCGGCGTTGGATGGCCGAGGCAGATGCCGACCGCGCCCGGTTTGAGGCCGAGGGACGGAAACCGGTTGTCCGGCTCAAGATGCCGACCGAAGGCAGACTCGTCATCGATGACATCGTACGCGGACAGGTTGAGTTCGAGTGGCGGCGCGAGCAGGACCACGT
>DATJQV010000085.1 GCA_035505375.1 bacterium
CATAATCGCGGACTCGACAGAACCGCGGTCCGACAGGGAGAACCCGAAACCGCCATCCCATGTGATGGCCGCGACTCACCGCAAATCGCACAAAGGACCCGAGTCACGACTGGCAATCCACAGTTCACGTTCCTCCCTTCCCTCTGCAGCTTACTCCCTTGCGCTTCTCTCTTCATCAACCGTCCTTCCTGCTTTTCTCTCTGGCGCTCGGTCCCAACTGAAAGAGAATACGCTGAGATGACAAGACCACTGACTGGCGATACCGTTACGAGTGCTCCGGCCAATCACTGGGATCTGGTGATCCGCCCTCACCGTAACTGGCTCGACCTCAAACTCGGAGAACTCTGGCGCTACCGCGACCTCGTCATGCTCTTCGTCCGCCGCGACTTCGTGTCGCAGTACAAGCAGACCATCCTCGGCCCGCTCTGGTATCTGATTCAGCCACTACTGACGACCATTACCTTCACCGTGGTCTTCGGCAACATAGCCAAGCTTCCTACCGACGGCCTGCCGCAATTCCTGTTCTACATGGCCGGGACCACCGTCTGGACCTACTTCGCAACCTGCCTGACCAAGACCTCCGAAACCTTTGTCCAGAACTCGCAACTCTTCGGCAAAGTGTATTTCCCCCGCCTTGCCGTCCCGGTCTCAATCCTCATTTCCAACCTCATCGCCTTCGCCATCCAGTTCGTCTTCTTTCTTGCCTTCATGGGCTACTTCGCGCTGAAAGGTTCGCACATTCACCCCAACTGGTGGATCCTGGCTACTCCGCTCTTCGTGCTGATGATGGCGGGCCTCGGCCTCGGCTTCGGCATCATCGTTTCGGCCCTGACCACCAGGTACCGGGACCTCCGTTTTCTGGTCCAGTTCGGTGTCCAGCTCCTGATGTACGCTACCCCGGTCGTGTACTCGATTTCGTCCGTCCCCGCCCGTTTTCGGCCGCTCATCAAGGCGAACCCCATGACCTCGGTCATTGAGGCGTTCCGCTACGCTTTCCTTGGCGGCGGCACCCCCAGCATCGGCCTGTTGGCCTACAGCTTCGCCTTCATGATTGTCATTGTGGCCCTTGGCGCTATCATCTTCAACCATGTCGAAGCGACATTCATGGATACAGTATGAGGGCTAGACAAAGGTCAAGGTTTAGGTTGAGGTTAGGCATGAGACCAACGCCAAGGATTGGGTTAAGGCTAGGGCTAAGGCACAGATGAAGAACCTCAGACCGGAATCTCGACCTTCACCTGAACCTCAACCTGGCGCGAAGCCTCGCTTCGCGTCTTTCCGCAACATGCCTGTTTGGCAATCGACTATGGCCGTCGCCGAGCAGGTCTTCTCGTTAACCGACAAGCTACCCCGCAAAGAAGACTACGGTTTCACTTCGCAGGTCCGTCGCGCTGCGCTCAGCATTTCGGACAATATCGCCGAAGCCTTCGGCCGCTCGCACACTCTCGACAAAGCGAACTTCTACCTTATGGCTCGTGGCTCGCTAACTGAAACGCAGAGCCACCTGGAGTACGGCGAGCGAGTAGGCTACCCGGCCGCGTGCGATGTTGCGGCGCTATCCGACAGACTCGACCAAGTCCATGCCGAGATCAATCGAGTGATCTCGCCCCTCAGGAAATCCTCCAGATGAGCGTCCCCTTCTCAACCTCAACCTGTCCTGCTACCTTGGTCTCAACCTCTCGCTCCGCTCCTCTCTTGGTCTCAACCCTGGCCTCAGCCTTAACCTCTTTTCTTTCAACCTCAGCCTCAGCCTGTTCTGTTCTCTCACCCTCAACCTCGGCCTGGATGACCCCGGCTGCGATATCTGCCACGGAAGCTCACCTGGGAATTGCGCCGGAGGTAACTCCGGCCGCAACCGCCGGGGCAAACCGAGGAGCAGACTCCGGAGCAACGAGCGGACTAGCCTCCGGGCTAACTCGACCGGCTGGCTCCCCGGTTACGAGGGAAGTTCACCCGCAGATGAGTCCTGAAATTGCCCCGGGGTCTTCGGGTGGAACAACGGCCGAGATTGCATCGGGAACGACATACGAAGCAACGCTGCCCGCAACTCCGAGAATCTCCCTCCAGGCTATACGTAAATCTATCCCTCAACCCATCCGAGGGGCAATCCCCCGGGTGGGGGTGTCATTTCCCAGCCTCAAGCCTAACGCCTCACGCCTCAAGCAGTTAGGCCGGAAAGACGGTTCGGACCAATGATACCAATCTGTCTCATTGCGGTTGGCCGCCGCATCTCAGGCCTAGCCTCAGCCTTAACCTCCCTCCTGCCCGTGACCTCAACCTTGACCTTCTCTTTCTCAACCCTGACCTTAACCTCAACCTACGATGTCTGACACTGTCATCTCGGTCGAGCGCCTTTCCAAGGTCTATCGCCTCGGCCAAGTCGGCACCGGGACGCTGACCAACGACCTGAAGGTCTGGTGGGCGAAGGCACGAGGCAAGCCCAATCCGTTGCTGAGGATTGGCCAGACAGACCACGGCAACCGCGATGGCGAGACAATTTGGGCGCTCAAGGACGTGAACTTCGAGGTCAAGCAGGGCGAAGTCCTGGGCATCATTGGCCGCAACGGCGCTGGGAAAAGCACCCTGCTCAAGATACTCTCTCAGGTCACCGCTCCCACGCAGGGATGCGCCAGGGTCAAGGGCCGGGTGGCGAGCCTTTTGGAGGTGGGTACCGGCTTTCATCCTGAGCTGACCGGAAGGGAGAACACCTATCTGAATGGGGCCATCCTTGGGATGACGAAGGCCGAAACCGGCCGCAAACTCGACGAAATCGTCGCCTTCGCCGAGACCGAGAAGTTCATGGATACGCCGGTCAAGCGCTACTCTAGCGGCATGCTTGTGCGCCTGGCCTTTGCCGTCGCAGCCCATCTCGAACCGGAGGTCCTGCTCGTGGATGAGGTGCTCGCCGTTGGAGACGCAGCGTTTCAAAAGAAGTGCCTGGGGAAGATGGGCGATGTGGCCAAAGGTGGCCGGACGGTCTTGTTCGTGAGCCACAACATGGTGGCGGTACAGAGCCTTTGCGGGGACGCGGTGTGGTTGGATCGTGGTTCGATCACTCGGAGGGGCAGATGCAGTCAAGTTGTCGCGGAATACCTGCAGTCCTCCGCCGGGTCGGGTTCATCCGAGCAGATCTGGGATGACCCTGCGACCGCGCCAGGCAACGAGGCTGTTCGACTGCGGCGAGTCGGCGTGTGCCTGGAGCGAGACCTGGCATCGGGCCTCATCACGATGGCGAGCCCGTTTCGAATAGAAGTGGACTGGTGGAACCGCGTGAAAGATGCGCGGCTGACCGTCGCGTTGCACGTCATCGATGAACAGGGGGCTACGGCCTTCACGACGGGCAGTTCACTTGACCCACAGTGGCGCGACCGGCCGCTGTCGGTCGGCCTTTATCGGAGCACGGGGTACTTCCCCGGCAATCTGTTCAACAGCGGCAGGTATCGCGTCTTGCTTCTGGTCGTCAGAAACCTCAGCACCATCATCTATCGTCACGACGACGCCCTCTCCTTCGACGTCGTCGATCTGACCGAGAGAACGGAAGGGTGGCTTGGCCGGGAGCCGGGTGTGCTCCAACCTCTGTTGAGGTGGACAACGGAATACGTGGCCGAGGAGTCCCCTTCGGCCGACGCCGTCGACGCCCTAGGAGTCGACAGAGAGATACCATGCCCTCAGCCGAAGTGACTGGCCACATGCGCCGTGATTCTGCCAAGCGATGAAGACGATGGACTCGGATTTGGACTTCTACTGCTACCTGAAAGCCAATCTGCCCAGGGGCTACGCGATTGTCGCCGAGCCATCGGCCGAGTATTACTCAGAGTGGCGATTTTCCTACAGAGTACTGGAAGGAACTCGACAACTCTGGAACATCGGCGGCGACTTCCGGACCTTGCGAAAAGGGACGCTGGTTCGCAGGGCCAGGAGTATCCTCAAGCGGACGGGGAGCAGACATGATAATTGGTACTAAACTGCCTCCGGAGCACACCGACGTTACATACTTCAACCTGGGCAGGTCAGCGTTCGCCTATTTAGTCGGCTTTGTCGCTAGGCCCAAAAAGGTCTACCTGCCAACGTTCACCTGCTGGTCGCTGGTTTCGACCATGGTCAGGAGGTTTCCCAAGATAGAGATGGCCTTCTACACCGTGCGGAAGGATCTGACGCCCGAGTATCCCGTCGGCATAGAGAAGGACGAACTACTTGTGTTCATCCATTACTTTGGACAGGAAAACCGTTCGGTCCTGCCACCATCAAGTGGTTGCATTCTGGAGGATGTCTCGCACGCTCTGGCCTCCAAGATCGCGTTTCGCGGCGACTATGTCTTCGGCAGCCTACGGAAGATGCTGAAGGTGGGTGACGGCGGCTTCATTCAGGCATACCACAATCCGATTTACGAACCGAGCTCCAAGTTGGATACGTGGCTCAGGTATGAAGCCGCGGACTGGCGCGACATGCGAGAGGCAGAGAACATGATCGACCGAAAATGGGAAATGGCCGATATCTCAAGCCAGTCGTTGGCCGTGGCCTTGACCAGCAACCTGGATCTCGTGCGGCTGAAGAGGCAAAGGAACGAGAGGTTGTTGACGGAGAGTCTGCACGTGGGCAGACCGCTGCTGGCATACCGGGACCATGAGGGGCCGTTGCTCCACAACCGCGTATTCGATTCCAAAGAAGAGCGGGATTCACTGAGGGCATTTCTGGCAGGCAAGGGTGTGTTCACCTCGATTCATTGGCCGACGCATGAACGAGTGAAAGAAAGCCGCGCGAACATTGATGATACGCTCTGGATAGCAGACCATATCCTATGTTTTCCCGTTTCTCAGTATTACGGTGCCAATGACATGGAGTACGTTGCGACGTGCGTAGAGGAGTGGCATAGGCGCGGCTAGGTTGGAGCAGATCGGATGAGACTCGCTATCATGCAACCCTACCTCTTCCCGTACATCGGGTACTTCCAGTTGATCAACGCGGTCGACAAGTTCGTCGTCTGCGATGACGTTTCATTCATCAAGCAGGGGTGGATTAACCGCAACCGCATTCTCTTTCGCGGCCGGGACTATATGTTCTCAGTGCCGTTGGCGGATGCCAGCAGCCACAGGAAGATAAAGGACACGATCATCCACCACGAGCAACACGTCGCGTTCAAGGAGAATCTGCCGAAGACGCTGCATCAGGCGTATGGGAAGGCGCCTTTCAACGGGGTCGTCCGTGAATTGGTGCTGCGAGTGCTCGACAGTGAGGGTGTGTCGATAAGCCGCTTGGCGGTCAACAGCCTCAAGTCGGTCTGTAGTTACTTGGGCTTGCAGACGCCATTTGTAGATACATCAGCGGTCTACCAGAACGACCATTTGCGCGCGCAGGACAGAGTGCTGGATATCTGCAGAAGGGAAGGCGCCAGCGCCTATGTCAACGCGCCGGGTGGGACCAAGCTCTACCAGAAGGATGTCTTTGCAAACAGAGGCATAGAGTTGCTCTTCCTGCAGCCGAAGCCAATCAGTTACCGGCAATACGACAATGAGTTCGTGCCCTGGTTGTCCATCATCGATGTGCTGATGTTCAATTCTGTGGAAAAAGTCAAGTTGATGCTTCGTGAGTATGACCTGCAGTAAGCAAGACGGGATGCTTCGGTGACTGACACGATTTGGCGCGCGGTGTCGAAGAGACGCCGGCGGCCCATTCGTGGCCATGGCCGAACCAGCAGTCCGCATCGAGAAGCGAGCCAAGCAGGAGGTGGCGCGTGAACATACTGGGCAAGAAAGTGGTCTTGAGGGCGATAGAACCGGCGGATTTGACTCGGCTGAACGCTTGGGCAAACGACCCGGAGCTAGCGCACCTCGAGGGCAGTTGGCATTTTCCGAGTTCGATGGAGTTCCACAAGAGATGGTTAGAAGCCCTGCAGGAGGACCGGCTCAACCAGCGGTTTGCGATCAGCGCGCCGGATCTCGGGTTGATCGGATTGGCAAGCCTCATGAGTATCGACTGGAAGAACGGACACGCCCATCAGGGAACGGTGCTCGGGGCCAAGGACGCGCGGGACAAGGGCTACGGGACAGACACGGTAATGGCCATCATGCGGTACGCGTTCGAGGAACTGCGTCTTGAGCGGCTGGAAACGTTCATGATCGAATACAATGCCGTGTCCCTCCACGTCTACTGCCAGAAGTGCGGGTGGAAGGAGGAGGGCCGACGAAAGCGTAGGTACTTCCAGATCGGTCGGTACTGGGATCAGGTCTTGATCGGCATCACCCGGGAAGACTACCTTGCCCTAATCGCTGAGAACAAGTACTGGGACACGCCCTGAGATCCACTGCTATGGTAGGCTCAGACCGAGAAGTGGAAGACCGGAGCGCGATCCAGCCCGGCACGGCGGGCCCGGCCTTGGCGCGCGGAGTGATGCTGTGACAACCGGGACCAAGTCTCGTCTGGCCGATCTGGCGATCTTCGGCGGCAGCGCTGCCTTTGAGGAGAAGCTACACGTTGGACGCCCCAACATCGGCGACCGACAACGTCTGCTCGAACGTATAAACGAACTGCTTGACCGCGGGTGGCTGTCCAACAACGGCCCCTATGTGCACCAGTTTGAACAGCGCATTGCTGATTTCCTCGGCGTTAAGCACTGCATCGCCGTGTGCAATGCCACCGTCGCCCTGGAGATCGCCATCCGGGCTCTCGGGCTGAAAGACGAGGTCATTGTTCCCTCGTTCACATTCATCGCCACGGCCCATGCTCTTCAATGGCAGGGGATGACCCCTGTTTTCTGCGACATCGACCCCCGGACCCACAACATCGATGCCGCGTGCGTCGAGCGCATGATTACGCCACGGACGACCGGAATCATCGGTGTTCATGTATGGGGACGGCCGTGCGACGTTGAAGCGCTGACCGACGTTGCCCACCGGCATGGTCTCAAGCTGCTTTTTGATGCCGCTCACGCCTTCGGCTGTTCCCACGATGGCAGGATGGTCGGCAACTTCGGCAGTGCTGAGGTGTTCAGCTTCCACGCGACCAAGTTCTTCAATACGTTCGAAGGCGGAGCGGTCGTAACCAATGATGACAGCCTCGCTGCGAAGATACGCCTGATGAAGAACTTCGGATTCGCCGGCTACGACAACGTTGAGTACATCGGGACTAACGGGAAGATGCCCGAGATATCGGCGGCGATGGGCCTGACCGGACTTGAGAGCCTTAGTGAGTTCATCGCCGCCAACCGCCGCAACTACCTGCAGTATCGGCGCGAGCTGGATGGCCTGCCCGGCATCACTCTTACGGCCTATGACGAAACCGAAAAGTGCAACTACCAGTATGTAGTCGTCGAAGTAGATAGCCAGGCCACTGGTATCAGTCGCGATGAGCTGATGAGGGTGCTGTGGGCCGAGAACGTCGTTGCGCGCCGGTATTTCTATCCCGGCTGTCACCGCATGGAGCCCTATCGCTCCTGCTTCCCTGAAGCCGGCCGCAGGCTACCCGCAACCGAAGCACTAACGTCGCGCGTGCTTTCGCTTCCCAACGGCACCGCCATCACCCCCGAGGATGTTCGGCTGATCTGCGAGGTCATCCGCGTCGCCGCACTGAACGGCGCTCAGATAGAGCGCCGACTGCCGTCAGCAGCAGGCCAATGTCCTTCCTCGAGGAAACCGTGATGGCCCGTGTCGATCCGTCAACAGGCGCTTCCCTGCCCAGGGTCAGCGTCAGCATGATCACCTACAACCACGAAAGATACATCGCGCAGGCTATCGACAGCGTGCTCGCCCAGAAAGTCGACTTCGACTACGAGGTAGTGATCGGCGAGGACTGCTCGACCGACCGAACACGGTCGATAGTCGAGAGCTACGCCCGCCAGCATCCAGACAAGATAAGGCTAGTGCTATCGGAAACGAACATCGGGGGAAACCGCAATGGCCTTCGCACATACAGCGCCTGCCGAGGGGAGTATACGGCATTCCTCGAAGGCGACGACTACTGGACATCTCCCCACAAACTCCAAAGGCAGGTGGATTTTCTGGAGCAGAACCCGAAGTTCGCAATATGTGGACACTGGGTGATGAACGTCGATGAGGTGGGAAATCCCGCTCCGCGGCAATCGTGGACAGGTGAGAAGTGTCCTGAGGTGTTCGGGTTGGAGCAAGCGCTGGGCGGAACACCCCTACACCCGGGGTCCTGGGTGTTCCGAAGTAGATCTCTCCAATCCATCCCCCAAAATAGGCTGGATATGGTTGCCCGTATTCCTGCTGGCGACGACCCCCTGCTCCTGTTGCTCCTCACCCACGGGCAAGGCTATTGCTTCCGCGAGACGATGGGAGCCTATCGCCTTCATTCCGGAGGCAGGTGGTCAGCACTCTCCGAGTTGTTCAAGAGCCAGTCAATGCTCCAATACAAGTACTCACTTCCCCAGCTTCTGAGCGGCACCTCAATCGGGGCTGCCAGTCAATTGGTCGCGCGGCAAATCAGAGGCGGCGAAGACAGAGTGGCGCGAGCCATCGCCTGGAGCCTGGACCCTGCGGCAGTGCTCGAATCGTTTCGGGCAATGAGGAGCAATGGGCTGGTCCCAGGCCGACGAATCCCGGCCATCCTGGTCCGGGTTCCACTCCATGTCACGGCCAGGCTTGTCAGGTATCCGCGCGCGCTTGCCGGCAGGGCACTTCGTGGCCTGGGGCTGCGTCGTGTCTGACATGGGCCGCCACATCGCTTCCGACCGCCGCGTGTCACTTAGGTCAGTCTGTCATGTTGATGTTCTGTGTGTCCGTAAACGAAGGGGGTAGTAATAATGCCAGCTATCGAGACAATCTCTGACCAAGGTCAGACGTTGTGTATGATCGTCCGCGCCGCGCAGCTCCCCGAACGCACGACATTCCTGACGCCACCCGAGTTCAAGCAGCAGGTCGGGTTCGTCGTGTATCCGGCGGGCGGGAAAATCGTCCCTCACTTACACCTGCAGTTGGAACGCCACCTGGTAGGCACGTCCGAAGTGCTCATCATTGAGCGCGGCCGCTGCCTGCTGGACGTCTACAACGACAGCAAGAAGCTTGTTGCCACTTGCGAGTTGCAGGTTGGCGACCTCATGTTAATGGTCGGAGGAGGACATGGCTTCCGGATGCTTGAGGACACAGTCTTTCTGGAAGTCAAACAGGGGCCCTATCTCAACGTGGTGGAGAAGGAGCGTTTCTGAAGATTCAGGTCAACGAACCGTTGCTGGGCAGTCTCGAACTCGAATACGTCACCGAGTGCGTCCGGAGCGGTTGGGTGTCCTCGGCCGGGCGCTTCATCGAGGAGTTCGAAACGAAGTGGGCGGCCTATTGCGGCATGAAGCATGGCGTCGCAGTGAGCAACGGCACAACGGCTTTGCAGATTGCAGTGGCGTGCCTGGGTCTGAAGCCGGGCGACGAGGTAATCATTCCGACTTTCACCATCATCTCCTGCGCGCTGGCCGTAATCTACAATGGCGGAGTGCCGGTCCTGGTCGACTCCGAGCCTCGCACCTGGTGCATGGACGTCAGTCAAGTGGAGGCCAAGATCACGCCGCGAACTCGTGCTATCATGCCGGTTCACATCTACGGCCATCCGGTTGACATGGACCCGATTCTCGACCTGAGCGAGAAACACGGCCTGGCGGTTATTGAGGACGCGGCCGAGGTGCACGGGGCCGAGTATCTGTCCGGCCGACACGGCGCAACCCCGGCCTGGAAGCGCTGCGGTGGATTGGGACACATCAGTACCTTCAGCTTCTACGCCAACAAGCTCGTTACGACCGGCGAAGGCGGCATGGTTCTGACCAATGATGCCCGGTACGCAGAGAAGGCACGTTCACTTCGCAACCTGTGTTTCCAGTCTGGGCGGCGCTTCTACCACGAGGAACTGGGTTACAACTTCCGGCTGACGAACATGCAGGCCGCGTTGGGTGTGGCGCAGGTCGAACGGATGGATGAGATCGTGGCCCGCAAGCGCAGGATGGGCCAGAACTACAATCAGATGCTGGCCGACATCCCGCAACTCCGGTTGCCGGTTGAGGAACCTTGGGCTAAGAACGTGTATTGGATGTACGGCATAGTTCTGGCAGAGGAGTCGGGTGTCGACGCGGCAGAGTTTGCACGCCGGCTTACGGCAAAAGGGATGGAGACCCGGCCGTTCTTCCTTGGGATGCACGAGCAGCCCGTGCTCAAACAACGCGGCCTTTTCGTCGGGGAACACTATCCCGTGGCAGAGCGCCTCGCCCGCCAGGGACTCTACCTGCCTTCGGGCTTGGCGCTCACGGACGAGCAGATGGCGCGCGTGGGTGAGGCAGCGCACGAGGCGCTGAGGTGACCGAAATCCGTCACGAGCCCATGTTGTCGGATCAGCCCGGCGTAGACATCGAGCCTCGCATCGGCATCTTCCAGGCCGAGTGGCCTTTGGCGGTTCATACGGTTAACGCCGCCCGGGTGCTCGCCGAGTCCGGCTTCTGCGTCGACCTCTTCCTGTATCGCGTTCGAGAGGACCTAGTCGACGGCGCGTTTGATGGCGTCAAAGACGTACGCGTCATCCGCGTGGCCGGGGCGCCGGACCAGCGGGTCAGGCCTGCTGCAGTTAGGGGAACAGACGGCGCAGCCTCACGTCGCAAAGCCATCAAGAGAGCATTCTACAAATCGAGGCCACTGAAACTCCTGTGGGAGTTGTGCCGCGCAATCTATGTGAACACCTACGTCAAGCATTATCCTGTGTGGCTCGACCGGCAGAGGGGTCTTATGCCGGTGCCGGTGATTCGTGATACACTGCGAGCCATGAACGGCAATCGGTACCGAGCGCTCATCGGCATGGAGAAGGCCGGCTTGGTTTGGGCCGGCCTGGTGGGGGAGCGGATTCACGTTCCCTACATCTATCACAGTCTTGAACTCTACACGAGAGAGTTCTACGGCTCTTTGATGGCGATCAAGACGAAGCGCCTCAAATGGGCGGAAGAACGCTACCATAGGGGAAGCTATGCCACAATAGTCCAGGATGAGGGCAGAGGGAGGGTCCTCTTTGCTGACAACCGCGTGAAACCGGAGCGAGTCCTGTACGTCCCGGTCTCTCTGATGGGACCAGCGCGTCATGCACGGTCTTCATTCTTGCAGGAACGCTTCCACTTGAACCGGGACCACAGGCTGATTCTCCAGTTCGGGTGGCTGCAGCATAGGAGACTCTGCGTCGAGTTGGCCCAACTCGCTCAGCGCTTTCCGGAGGACTGGACGCTGGTCATGCACGGCGAAGGCGCCTCGGCCGATTACCTGGAGCGGATTCGGGCAGCCGACACCGGGCATCGGGTGCGGCTGTCGCTGGATCTGACGCCGGCCTCGCAGGTGCCTGACGTCGTAAGCTCGGCCCGCGTTGGCCTCGCCCTCTACAGCGCCGCCAACTGGAACGACCGACTTACGGCGTACTCCTCTGAGAGAGTGGCGTTGTACCTACAGTGCGGCCTCCCAGTCATAGCTTTCGATTACCCCGGATTCGATATCTTGGAATCGAGGCGTTGCGGCGCTGTGATAAAGTCGCTTGACGAACTGCGGGCTGCCATAGAGCGTGTACTTGCCTCTTGGGATGAGTTCAGCTACAACGCCCGCGCGTTGTTCGCGGAGCGCTACGAGTTCGGGTCCAACTACCAGAAGGTAGTTGAGATGCTGGGGACCCTCCCCACCCCGGGAAAGTCAAGCAGGCGTTAGCCGCTGATGCTTGGGAGCGCTTCTCTGTGAACGCCGCGCTGCCGAGGATTCTCCTGGTAAACAACACGTCCAGTCTGTCGGCAGGGACGACCAGGAGTCTTCTCCTGATACTAAGGTACCTGCGCCACAAGTACTCATTTAGCGTTGCGGCCGTCCCCGATTCCGATGGACTGCCGGGGGCACTCCTTGAACTGGAAGTCCCGTTCCACCGATTGGGTTTCCTTCCGTTCGCGTCTTTTCGCCGGCTGACTGGGCTGATGGGAAAGCAGAAGTACGACCTTGTCTACGCCAACAACCTCGGGACCGTGACACGCGATAGCTTCTGGGCGGCCAGGCTCACGGGTAGACCATTCATATGGCACATAAGAGAGCCTCTCATCTACAGGCGGTTTTGTTGGACTGTCAAGTACTCTGACGCAGTAGCCGCGAACTCGCAATCCACTGCCGAAAGGGTAACCTCCATGGCGGGCTACCGGTCCCCCGTAGTCATCCCGAATGGGGTTGACCTTGCCGAGTTCGGAACGGACCGCGTGAAGGCCAGAGAAACGCTTCTGAAAGAGCTGGGCTGGCCGGCTGATTCGTGCGTGATCCTGAATCTTGGTATGCTATGCCAGCGCAAGAACCAGCTGGACGCAATTGCCGTGACTCGCCTTGTCACCGAGCGGTGTCCCGAGGCACGCCTCGTGTGTCTGGGCGCACCGCAGGAGGCCGGGTACCCGGAGAGGTTGTGGGAGCGGATTCATCATTGCGGCCTCAGGGGGAAGGTGCGTCTGCTGGGCGCCAAGCCGAATCCTCCGTACTATCTGAACGCGTCGGACCTTCTTCTCCACACCTCCGTGGACGAACCGCAGGGCAGAGTCGTGCTGGAGGCGATGGCGGCGGAGCTTCCAGTCGTAGCCTACAGTGTCGGAGGGATTCCAGAGGCAGTCGTCGAAGGCGAGACGGGCCTCCTCGCTCCGGTCGGGGATACTGCCGCCGCGGCTGAGGCAGCATGTCGCCTGATTGAGAACCCTGAACTCCGACACAGAATGGGCAAAGCGGGGCGCGCGCGCGTAGTCCAGCACTTCACCGCCGAGGAGACGGCCCGCAAGGTAGACGGCGTCATCCAATCCGTTCTCGCCAAGCAAGTACGTTTCCGGACCGAAGGTCCATGACCGTCTCGGACACCACAACCGAAGGGGATACGCATAGTAATGGCGCAGAGGCCTGACGGGCGCAACCAGACAGGCGCAGCGAGCGCGACACACAGCACAAAGAAGATTCGTGTCGTGCATACGGTACCCTCGTGGTTCGGGCAACTGTTCAGCGGGCACACCCACTATGTCTTCGGGTTGCTAAGTGGGTGGAGAGACCGGGACGTCTCGCTTGACCTCTGGGGGACAAGTGTGCGGCCACTGAATATCGGTAGCGGAAACCTGGACTACGAGACAACAGCGCAGCTATGGGCTCACGAGAATGTGAGGCACGGCCGCTTCAGGAGATGGATGACGTACGCCAGTAGACTTACGTACCTTGTCGCACATGCCCGTAGTCTTGATATTGTGCATTTCCATAACCTGGGATGGGACGCACTTCTCAGTCCGTTGCTCCTGCACGTGTATGGCAGGAAAGCGGTTTTCACAATGAGCCTCCAAGGACAAGACAACCCAAGCGCAATCGCGAAGTCGAGAGGTGGCCGTTGGGCAGTCAAGCTAATGCGCCACTTCGACGGGATAATTGCGCTATCACCGCTGCTTGCGGACGACAGTCTGGCCTGCGGGCTAAGGAACGTCATTCTGCTTCCGAATTTCATGGGATTGCCGCAACTTGAGCGTGGACGTGACATGTCGGCGAGAGAGAAGCTGCGCCGAGAGCTCTCAATTCCCGGCGACGCCACGGTACTCCTGTTTGTAGGCGCCGTGATCAGGCGCAAGGGAGTTGACCTGCTCGCTGAGAGCTTCGCTCGCTTGGCGCCGCGACATCGTGATCTCTGGCTGGTCGTTGCCGGTCCGATGAGTCGGGCAGATTTCCCTGGATTAGACGAAGAAACCGTTCGTGCGTTAAAGGAGAGGATAGACCGCGCAGGCGTTGCCTCGCGGGTAGTTTGGTCCGGCATGCTGCGGGACAAGAACGCAGTTGCCAGTCATTACTCTGCTGCCGACATCTTCGTGTTCCCGACGCGTGCGGAAGGTATGCCAAACGTCCTCATCGAAGCCGTTACCATGGGACTACCGGTTGTTGCGACCAATCTGCCAGGCATCACCGACTTCGTGGTCGCGGACGGTGAGACCGGCTTCCTTTTTCCACCAGAGGACGTTGACGCACTGACTCAGACCACCGAGAGACTCATACTGGATCCGACCCTTCGCGCGAAGATGGGCCAGGCTGCGCGCGCGCGTTCGAAGCGATTCGGGTTCGAAGAGCATTGCCGGCAACTCAAGACCTTCTACCTTGGAGTAGCTGGTAACCCACGACGCATCGAGTCCTTCGAGGAGCCGGATGGCCGCTGAGAATGTTCACATGAACGGGTCTGCATTGGCAGCCGAGGCATCTTACCCGCCGCCCCGCCGGACGATCTCGAGGCTGTTTGAGGTCTTGCTGCTTCTCCTCTTTGCAGGTCTGACGCTCAATGACAAGATGTTTCCATGGATGGCGCCGGTGGATCGGTGGTTGGGCATCGTGCTGGTCCTGACGGCGCTGTTTTCCATGTTTCGAGCCCGGGAACCTCTGAAGACCGAAGTCCTCCTGTTCGTGCTGTTTGTGGCCTGGTCGACAGTGACCGGCTTCCTCGTTGCCAGCAACCAGTCCGCAGTCACGTACTATGTGCGGTTGATGGCCCAGGAGGCTGCTTTGTTTCTGGCGATTACTGAATACACGAGGGACACCCGTGGAGGTTCATTCGTCTTCGGCCTGCTTCTCTTGGGAGCGCTCGGCGTTCTCGCGTACCAAGTGGCGACCGGCGGCACAATCGGGGTCGTGGAAGGTACTGGCTTCCGGGCAACCTCGGTGTACAAGAATCCCAACTCGCTGGGCATCGCATGCATTTTCGGGCTCTTTGGAGTCGCGTATTTTCTACGCGCCCCGAACTCGCCAAGGCTCCGTCTCTGGCCGGCCCTCGCCATTCCCGTTTTGCTCTTCTTCCAGATTACCACCGGAGCACGCCTCACATTCGTGGCCTTCGGGGTGTTCGTGCTCCTCTGGCTGGCCCTCTGCCTCCGCACACTCCCGCACGGCCTGCGCGCGTTGATCTGGGTCGTCCTGCTGCTCTTTACTGCCTTTGTTCTCTACCGTGGGCCCAATTCGATGCTCAAAGGCACCGTTGTGGGCCACAGACTGCAAAATACAGTGGCTACGCCTGAAGCCGATCCGCGCTGGAAGCTCTACAACTTGGGCTGGGAGGCGTTTACCAAGTCTCCGTTGTTTGGGGTCGGCCTGGGCAACTTCGCTGTTGTCTATGGACAATACACCCATTCCGATTACATGGAGACGCTCTCGACCACCGGATTCGTCGGTTTCATCCTCTACTTTGCAATCTACCTGACTCTGTGGCGGCGATTGAGCAGATGCCAGAGAGGAATCCTGGATGCCACGACCGAATACCGGATCAATTCATATAAGGCAATGATACTGACCATGCTTTTCCTTGCCGTAGGGGCGCCAAACGTGTTTCAGCCGCAAACGTGGCTCCTGTTGGGTGCAATCACAGGCCATTCCTGTGTCGTTGAACGCTCTCTCGCGCTTCAACCGGAGGAAGAGACCGCTCAGTGAACACACGGGTGCCCGAGGGAGTCGCGCGCGAGGCCCTCCGAGCCGCCGCGTTGAGGCTGATTCCTCATTCCATCCTTGATGCCATGAAGCGCCGGCAGGAGCAGCTGTCGATCCACTATAGACATCGCCGCTCGGTCGAGGCACTGGCAGTAGCTGCGAAGGCCATCTCGGCTCACTGTCTCGAAGGCATTCGAACCATCGAGGAGTGGAACACCCAACGTCCAGCACTGAAGCGGCAGATATGCTACATGCTGGGGATAGAACCTCTCCACGAACGCACGCCGCTCTGCGCAACTGTTACGGGCACGATGGAACGCGAGGGATATCGCATCGAGAAGCTGGTCTACCAGAGCAAGCCGAGTCTGTTCGTGACTGGCAACTTCTACCTACCCACTGGAGCTGGAGGAGGTCTTCCCTGTGTCGTCTATCTGTGCGGTCACATGCCACACCCGTCCGGCGCCAAGACGCAATGCCAGGACCGATACCTGTGGTATCCGAGGCATGGGTTTGCCTGTCTTGTGCTCGACCCGCTGGAGTTCGGCGAGGTCCCGGGCATCCACCACGGCGCCAGCGACCTGAACATGTGGCACTGGCTGTCACTGGGGTACACTCCTGCCGGCGTAGAAGTCTGGAACGCGATGAGGGCACTCGACTGGCTGGGGACTCGACCCGAGGTCGATCCTCAACGGATCGGCGTCACCGGTATATCGGGTGGCGGCGTGATGACCTGGTTCCTCGCTGCGCTGGACGACCGGGTAAGGGTCGCTATCCCGTCCTGCTCAACCTACACCATCGGTACGCAGGTGGCCGGCCGGCTTGTTCCGAGGCAGTGCGACTGCACATTCTACCCAAACGTCTTCCGCCAGGATTTCCCGGTGGTCGCGGCACTGATCGCCCCTCGCCCCCTGCTGATCACGAGTGGTCGCCGAGATGGCATCTTTCCCCCGGCGGGCTATCAAGAGGTCTTTCGGCGAGCAAAGAAGATATATGACCTGCACGAGAAATCCGGGACGGGCAGCACGCGGATTCGAGAGGTGGACGACAACTGCGGGCACACCGATTCCCCCCGGCTCCTCGGCGAATCCCGGCGTTGGATGCAGCGGTGGCTGTCGGATCCGCAATACGCGACTTCGGACCGCGAGACCGCCGGTCCCTCGGCCTGCGAGCCACCTGAGAACCTGAAATGCCTGACCGCGATTCCTCGCGACGCCGCCAACTTCTACATCCACGACCGGTTTGTTCGAACCGCCCGGGGCGAGGTTCCCGACACTGCTGCGGACTGGGAATCCAGGCGTTCAGCGATCCTGTCCGAGCTTAAGGAACGGGTGTTCGGATGGTTCCCGCGCGAACCGATTCCGTTTCGCGCGAGAACGCTACGCAATCGCGGCGCGTACGTCTCAGCCTTTGCAGCCTTTGCTGAGCGTGAGATTCACACTGAGCGCAACGTCCCCGTGCGTCTACTCGAATTCAAGCCAAAGCCCCCTCTAAAGTCCTCGGCCTTGCTGGTTATAGTGAAGCGGGCCAGAGATTCTGTCTATTTCCCCGACATCGACGAACTGCTGCCCTTGTTTGACGACACGAGTGTGCTCGTGCTGAACCCACGCTTCACTGACCATCCGCTGACGCCCCCTGAATTCGCCGAGGTCGAACGAACCGCTGCGCTCGCGGGCCGGACGACGGCATCAATGCAGATCTGGGACACCGTGCGCATGGTTCGCTGGGCGCTGGCCGAGGGCCAGTTCGCGGAGTCACCGGTCTGCGTCTATGGTCGAGGCGAGGCCGGCATCGTTGCACTCTATGCGGCTCTCATGGAGGAACGCATTGTCCATGTGATACTCAGGGACCCTCCGTCGAGTCACTGGCAGGGACCTGCACTACTATCGATTCTGCGGCATACGGACATCCCGGAGATAACGGGTTGTCTGGCGCCCCGCACACTTACGTTTCTAACGTCCCCTCCGGAGGCATTCGGCCTGACGCGCGACCTTTACCGACGCTGCGGCGCCGAGAACCGAATCGCTTGCGCGACCAGTCTCGCCGCCGCGGTTCGGGCGATCCCCTGGAGACCCTTGGGAGTGGATTGAGCGGTAGAACCCGGCCCCGGTGCGTCATCGACATCGGGCGACTCAACTTCGCCTGTTGCGCGCCGCCGCCAGGCGTGATACTATACGGCGAACCGATGAAACCGCGCGCTTCAGTTCAGTCCTTCCGGTCGAGAGACGGAGCAACGGAGGGTCGCCAGCACGGAACGTCACTTCCTCGATGAGTGAGACCAGAGCCATCACAGAAGAGGAATTCGCTCTCCAGCAGAGGGAGCTTGGGCGAAGTGTCCACCAGCATGACGGCGTGTGGTGGGACATGGTGAAGCCGTTCTACTGCAAACCGGTCTTTGACTTCCGTCAGATCGAGCCCGGCCGCGCCCGCCCGGCAGTAATTCGTTCCTGGATATCTTACAGCCACGCGGTGCCGGAGCCGGAGATGGCAAGCAGGTCGATTGACATGATGGTTCTGTCGGGCGAACGACTGCGCAACTTCGGCATCAAGTCGCTCAAGGATGCCAAACGGGCACGTGTCAGGAAGGGACTTTCGCTGGTGGAGATCCGCCGCCTCAATGATCTGGAATCGCTGATGGACCAGGTCCGGGACGTGAACATCTCCCAGGCGGACCGACAATGGCCGTCGGGCGGAACCGGTTTGCCGAGTTCCTACTACTCCCGACACTACGATGTGTGGAGGAGGCAGCAACTTGTGGAATTCTCATCTCCGGGCCGTGAGTGGTGGGGAGGGTTCCGGGAAGGTCAACTGATATGCTACATGACCTTAGTCCACATCGAGCAGGTCGCGATCATCAGGAACGTGAAGAGCCGCACCGACGCGCTTTCGCTCTGTCCCAATGATGCAATGTACTTCACGGTGCTCGGGACCATTCGAGACAGGCAGGATTGCGAAATGCTGGTGAACGGCTCTTCGTTCACCCCTAGCCTGGACGCGTTTAAGGAGCGCTTCGGCTTCCAGAAGACTCCTCTTCACATCTACACGCAACACTATCGAGTCTACACCCGGGCGAGACGTCTGTTTGAGAGGGCCGCCGGCATCCGTCGGGCGTTCAGACGTGAGGGAGTGCCGGCAAGCGAGGTGACGGGGCAGTGAGTCTGACTGAGCTTGAGTACGTCAAACAGCAGATATCCCTCGGGCGACGACTGCACCTTCACGACGGAGTCTGGTGGAAGCGTGTAGCCCCTCTGTACCACACGCCGGCCTATCGGTTCAAGAAGATAGCTCCCGGTTCGGCGAGGCCTGCAATGTCAAAGGGTGGCCTGATGTACAGCCACGTCGTTCCAGAGAGCACGACGGCTAACCGAATGCTGACATGCTACGCAATCACGAGGCCGTGGTTGTCACAGTACGATGTAGGGATCCTGAACGCGAAGCGAAGGAACTGCGTCAAGAGGGGCCTTTTGCGTTGCGGGATCAGACGACTAGAGGCGGAAGAGACAGACCGACACAAGGAAGACATTAGGGAGGTGGTGATTTCGCAGGCGGCACGGCAACAGCGCGACGGATTCGGCACGCCGCCGAGCTACTACGCCACCCATTTTGAGGAGTGGTGGCAGGCTGCGGTCAGGCTGTTCACACTGCCTGGACGAGACCTCTGGGGTGCATTCGTCGCTGGCAAACTGGTTGCGTACGTCTTCATAGAGCAGGTTGAAGAGGTCGCGAATTTCGTGGCGGTGAAGGCCAACAGTGAGTACAAGGTGTCCTGTCCGGTGGATGCGCTATACCATACTGTCATTTGTGCCCTAAGAGATGATCCACGCTGCGCCATGATTGTGAGTGGCGGTCCGAGCAAGGCAGGTTTGGCTACATTCAAGGAACAATACCAGTTCAAGCTAACCGAGATACCAATCTACACCCGCGGTGCGGGCCTCTATGGACTTGCCACTAGACTCATGGGTGCCGCGACTGCCGCGAAGCAACGATTCGCGAAGCGGAGGGCATCGCCGGAGCCTGCCGAAGCACCTGAACCGACTCTTCCGGAAAGCAATGACTGACCCTGCTCTGCGACGCCAGGCTCTTACTTGGTTTGGTCGGGGCAGTCCCGAACACGGCGGCTCGACGACGACGTCAGGCCGCTGCATTGCAGCGACACGTACGCAATCAGGGGTCCCTGTCCTTCGGACCGACCTCTCCGATGAATCGAGTTCTCTTTGGCCCCACTTTGCCCTGACCCCGCTGACGCCAGGACTGAGTGCCCCACGTACATGCGTCTGACCGTCGTCACCAGCAACTACCCGTCGCGATCCAGGCCTTCCTGTGGGACCTTCGTTCGGGAAGCGGTGCGGGCGTTCTCCCGGCAGGGCGCCGAGTGCAGAGTCATCTGCCCTACGAGCTTCGCCGATTTGAGATACGGGGCACTGGATGGCTTCAGGACGATCGACCAGACTGAAGACCACTCTACCGTGGAAACCCTCCGTCCGCGTCACCTCACCTTCTCATCCAAATCGGTGTTGGGTTTCAACACCGGCGTCATGTCCGACGCATGCTTCGAAGGAGCTGCGGCGCGAGTGGCCGCCGGGCTCGTCGACCGCACGGACGTCCTATACGGGCATTTCCTGTATCCCAGCGGAAGAACGGTCGCCCGGCTGGGCAAGAAGTATGGTCTGCCGGTCTTTGTTGCTCACGGCGACGGCGTTCTGAACGAGATGTACTCGGGCCACGCAGCGGAGGACTTCAGGGACGTCACGGGCGCGATTGCAGTATCCCGTCCGAACCGGAAGTTCTGCGAGAACGTGCTCCATCTGCCCCCGGAAAGAGTAGGATTGTTCCCGAACGGCGTCGACCTCCGCAAGTTCCGGCCGCTCGACAAAGTCGAAATGCGCCTGCGACTCGGTCTGCCGGCCGACGGGCGATTGGTGGCATTCGTGGGCCACTTCCTGCACATCAAGGGACCAGACCGGGTAATCGAAGCCGTAGAGCGACTCGAGAACGTACAGGTGCTGGTGATTGGCTCTGGCCCAATGAAGTTGTCGAGTTCTCGGATCGCCTTCCTGGGCGAGGTCGATCATCAAGCGCTGCCCGAGTACCTCTGCGCCGCCGACGTCTTCGTACTGCCCACGCTCGAAGAAGGATGCTGCAACTCACTGCTCGAAGCCATGGCCTGCGGGCTGCCGGTTGTGTCCTCAACCGGCGAGTTCAACGACGACATCCTTAATGAGAGCGTGTCGATACGGGTCGACCCGCTGGACGTTTCGGCAATCAGCGGCGCCGTCGAGAAAGTGCTGGACGACGAGTCGCTGAAGCTGCGTATGTCCTCGAACTGCCGTGTTCATTCGCAGAAGTTCTCGGTCGACAACCGGGCCCGGGCAATACTGGATTGGATTGAGTCGCTGGTCGGAAGGCCCGACACGCTGGAGAACGCAGGCCGGAGGCGGCAATGAGAGTTTGTGTCCTCTCGGTCAGCCGTGATTGCATGGATGACCGCCTGTTCCATAAGGAGACCCGGAGCATTGCGCGACGGCACAAGGTAACACTGGTGGCACCGGCCATTCGGGGTGACACGCCCTCCGTCCCGGACATGGAGTACCGCCCCATTCCAACTCAACGTGGGATTGTCGGTCGTTTCTTGTCGGTACCGGCTGCCCTCCGCGCCACGCTCGGGGCGCGGCCTGACGTTGTACATTTCCATGACTATGAGTTGGTATTTGCCATACCCTTACTGAAAGCTCTGACGCACGCGAAAGTGATCTACGACGTCTGGGAGGCGAACTACGAAATGATGGTGGAGTCAAGGAAGCTGCCGCGCTGGATCGCGAGGCTCGTCGCGGTTGCATTCCGGACGATCGAGCGACGTCTGTGCCGGTATTGTGATTTGGTAGTGACGGCCGATTGCGAAATAGCCAAGGTGTACCGTGACGTCGCCCATGTCGTCGTCGTGAAGAACTACCCGATCATTGCGACATGCACTCCCAACCCAGAGAGGGTGCTATCACTGAAGAAGATGTACGATGGCCGGCGCTGCATCGTTTACGTCGGGTCGATGGCCGAGGAGAGGGGGCTATACCTGATGCTCGAGATAGTCGCACTGCTCAGAGAGGACGTGCCGAACGTAGCCCTGTTGCTCGTTGGGCAACTGGACGACTCGCAGCGGGCCCGAGTCGCGCGCACCATCCGCGAGAAGGCGCTTGAACTCAACGTAGATGCAGTCGGCTGGGTTCCCTTCGGAGACGTGGTGAACTACATCGCCATTTCGGAGATCGGCCTCATCCCTTTCCTGAGGACTGCCAAGTTCATGAAGAATATCCCCCAGAAGCAGTTTGAGTACATGTTCTGCGGGATTCCAGTGGTCGGGACGGACCTGCCTCCGATATCCCAGTATGTCAGAGAAGCGGGCTGCGGACTGCTGGTCTCCGAACCGAGACCAGAGGATTTCGCGAAGACACTGGTCAATCTTCTTGAAAACGACGCTGAACGGAGGATCATGGGTCTGCGCGGAAAGCAAGCGGTGGCAGAGAAGTGGAACTGGGATAAAGCGGAACAGCGGCTTCTTGCTGCGTATGATGAAATGGGCGCCCAGAGCCGACGACGGCCGGACGCGCCCCGTCAGCGCGCAGACGCGCGGTCTGTCTCCCGCTGACCATGGCCAGACACGGATTCGAAGTTCGGTGCCTTCCCGACTGTGATTTGGATTGCTACGACCGCCTAGCCAGAGAGCACGGCTGCGTGTTCAACACCGTGGATTGGACAGACCTGTTCGGCGATTCGCTCACCCGCTACGGAATCTATGATGCCGGACGTACTCTAAGGGGCGGCTTCTGCCTTTTCCGGGAGCGAAGGCTGGGGCTGGCGGTGCTGAGGAACCCACCGTGCACGCCTTCTATTGGTCCGTTCTTCGAGTGCCGTGCCCAGCATCCCGTGGCACGGTTGGAGGAGTGGCGCGATGTGCTCACGGTTCTTGCCGATTTCCTCGAGCATTTGCATCCGACCGTGGTCTCGCTGTCTCTGGCGCAGGCTATTACCGACTGCCTGCCGTTCTTCTGGCGCAGCTACAAAGTGATACCTCATTACACGTATCTGCTCCCACTCGACCAACACGAAGAGGCTATCCTCGCGGCGATGTCCGTCGGGCGCCGGAACGACATCCAAAAGGCTGTACGAGACGGGCTGAACGCCGAGCGGACGGATGACTACTCTACTATCGCTGCCCTGGTGGAGACTACCTTTGCCCGGCAGGGGAAGGATGCGAATGGCGAGTACATGAAACGAATTCTTTTTTCTTTCGCGTGCCCTGACAACAGCTACGCTTTTGTTGCTCAATCGGATGGTGTGCCGATTGCCGGAGCGTTCGTCGTTCACGATGCCAGGACCGCTTACTATCTGCTGGGGGGGTATCATTCCGAGAGCAAACACCACGGAGCCGGTGCCTTAGCGGTGTACGAGGCGATTCGTCACGCCAAGGAGCTGGGTCTCGAGGCCTTCGACTTCGAGGGTTCCGTCATCCCTGCCATCGAGAGGTACTTCCGCGGGTTCGGAGGGAAGCTGACGCCTTACTACAGGGTCAACAGAGCTTGGCTGCCGCTGGAGATGGCTCTGAAATTCTTCAAGAGGAACCTGTTCTAGATGAAGGTCATAGTATCCCACGACGTGGATCATCTGTCTCCTCGGGAGCACGTCAGGGACCTGGTCGTACCGAAGTTCGTGGTCCGATTCGGTTTGGAGTGGTTACTGGGTCGCACCAGGTGGAGCGAAGTCACGCTGGCTATTCAATCCCTGTGGCGCGGGTCTTGGCAACACCTCAAGGAGCTTATGGACTTTGACGAAACACACGGTGTGCCCTCGACCTTCTTTGTGGGTGTGGCGAACGGCCGTAAGTTGTGCTACTCGCTTGCGGATGCCAGCTACTGGATTGCGTGCATCAGAAGACGAGGATTTGACGTAGGGGTTCACGGCATTGAGTACAGGTCGGCAGAGAGTGCCCGAAGAGAGTTGGAGCTGTTCAGGAAGATCGCCGGTCAGGGCACTGTCGGGGTCAGAATGCACAACATCGGCTACTCTCCATCGTCTGTCTTGCTCTCCGGCGCCGATGTCGCGACCCTCAGGGATGTTGGGTACTCGTACAGCTCGACGACCTTCTCCGAAACCGGCCCTTGTTCGCTTGGTGCTTTCTGGGAATTCCCGATTCACCTCATGGACGGCCACGTATTTCAGGTTGGTAGACCTTGGAAGACCAGGACTCTGGCGCAGGCTAAGCGGTTTACAGTTGAATACCTTGCGGACGCCGCGGTCAGAGGCGTCAGTCACTTCTCAATGCTCTTTCACGATGTCTACTTCGCTGACTACTATCGGGACTACCAGGAATGGTACATGTGGCTCATTGAGCACCTGAGGACAGAGGGATATACGTTATGCAGCTACCGAGATGCACTGATGGAGTTGGACGCCAACGCCAGGAAACCTTGCTAGCCCTCGATCCGAAGGGCGACGCGTGCCGACTAAGTCTGCTCGTCGCGATGAGGAACGAATCCGGCACCATCAAGGCGTGCTTGAAGTCACTGGTTGTCCAGGACTCGGCCAAGTCCGAGTTCGAGGTGCTGGTCTTTGATGGCGAGTCCACGGACGATTCGTGGTGCATCGCCGAAGGAGTGCTCGCAGGACATGGCAATTGCCGAGTGCTGCGCAACCCGGAAAGGACTCAGTCCGCCGCATGGAATCGCGGGATCCGAGAGTCGCACGGGGAGATGATAGGGATTATCAGCGGGCACACTACGCTGGCGCATGACTATGTGAGAAGAGTGGTTGAGACGTTTGAGCGCACGGGCGCTGACATGGTCGGCGGCCCGGCCATTGCGAGCGCATCTGGGCTCGCGGCCGAGAGCATCGCCGCCGCGATGACGAGTCGCTTCGGTGTCGGAGACGCCACGTTCCGCTACGCCACCAAGGAGCAGTATGTGGATACCGTGTTTCAGGGCGTGTGCAGGCGCAAGGTCTTTGAGAGGATCGGCGGATTCGACGAGGAGCTGGTGCGTGACCAGGACGACGAGTTCAGCTACCGGCTGCTGGAGCACGGCGGGAAGATACTCTGCAATCCGGAGATCCGCTGCACGTACTTCTCGAGGAGTTCGCTGGGAGGGCTCTGGAAGCAGTACAATCAGTATGGATTCTACAAAGTGCGGGTGCTGCAGAAGCACCCGAAGCAGATGCGGCCGCGGCAGTTCGTGCCGCCACTGTTCGTTCTCAGCCTAATCACAGTTCTTGGTTTGTGGTTTTTGGTTTCTTGGGGATGGGCTGCGTTCGCCCTAGTCAGCGGCAGTTATGTGCTGGCGAATCTCGTCGCGTCGGTCCTGACCGCATCGAAGAAGGGCTGGAAGCACCTGCCGCTGCTGCCGGTCGTCTATGCCATTCTGCATCTGAGCTATGGTCTTGGTTTCCTGCTCGGGCTCTACCGGTTCTGGAACCGCTGGGGAGACAAGGTCGGGAAGGTACCATCGTTCGCAAAGCGTCACTTGGACAATTCAGAAGTCAGAAACCAGAGATCAGAATGCAGAGATTTCGACGGCCGGAGACCAGAGACAAGAAACCTGTAACTGCGAACCCTTTTCATTTGAACGGGAATTCACAGAAAGGCTGACAGCATTCTGGAGTGGACGTGCGACGCGGGAGGCGATACTGCGAGCGCTCGGCTTGACGGACGACGACGAGGTTGGCGTTCCGCACCTTTCCTTTGTCGTCACCACCGAGGTCTTGCGCTACTCCGGTGCGTGGGTTGCCTTCTACGGGCCGTCACGCTTCAATAGCTGCGCGCTTGCTTGACGCGCGTACCGCCGTAGGCACCATCATTCCGAGGCCGCGTGCGGATTGTGGGAAGAACAGTCTGAGTGTGAATTGTGAAGCTCGTTACACGCAGCGCAACGCCCGTCAGACACCGCGACATGTCCTCACGCCAATACGTCTCACTGATAACCACACCGCCATCAGGCATGTAGCGGGGCAAGCAAGGCCACGCGAACGGTGGGCACGCGGAGGCGAGAGTGCACTCCATCGCTTGCTCGCTGGTTGAGGTCCGGCAAATCGTAGTTGCTGCGCGACCACAACCGCGAGCAAGGCGACTTCCGCTGGCTGGCAGACAACTCACCTCCGATTGCCGGTTGCCAAGCGATCTGCAATCCTCCACCAACAAGAGCCGGCACGCACGGCTCTCGTCGGTTTCTCACCGTTAGCTTCTTGTTTCCGAGTTCGTCTGTTCCGTCTTGACCGGCTGTGCCGCATCCGCTGGGTGACCGGCGTAGCGATTATGGTACTTGTAGTAGTAATAGTAGTGGCGGCCGTGACGGCCCGAGCGCTTCACGTCGTTAACCACGATGCCGGACAGATGCGCACCACCGTCGACCAAAGCCACGCGGGTGTCTTCAAGCGCATCGAGTGCGGTCCGGCCGGAGCGGACAACCAGGAGAGTGGTATCGGCCAAAGCACCGATAATCAGGGTGTCGGCCGCAACCATGACCGGCGGCGTGTCGATCACGACATAGTCGTACTCATCCTCAAGCCGTTTCAGGAGAGCGCGCGTGGCGCTAAGCGTAAGCAGGTCGGACGGGCTTGGCGGTGTCGCGCCGCAGGGCAGACAGAACAATCCATCAAGCCCGGTCGCGAAGACAGCCGGAGCCGGGTCGCCGCTCGCGACGACGTCGGAAAGCCCCGGTTCCTTCGGGCGCTTGAAAAATGTGTGGAGCGCCGGCTGGCGCATGTCGGCATCCACCAGGAGGACACGGGAGCCGGCTTGAGCAAGCACGGCGGCAAGGTTGACAGCGATGGTTGACTTGCCCTCGCTCGGTCCGGGCGAGGTCACGGCAATCGAGCGGATGGGGCGCTCGGCATTGGCAAAGCCGAGGCCGCTGCGCAGCATGCGGAACGTCTCGTTTCCGGAGGATTCGCTATCGGAGTGGGTAACGAGGTGAGAAGTCACGTCTTCACCGTGCCTACGTCGATGCCGACCGACGCGCGAGAGCCGCGGGATGCTGCCGACCACCGAATACCCCCGCTGCTCCAGCTCCCGCGGTCCATGTATCGAAGTATCAAGGTGCTCTGCCACCCATACCGAACCAAGAGCCAAGGCTAGGGCAAGCAGGACGCCGAGTGAGAGGCTGCTTCGGACGTTCGGTTGGGTCTGGAACGCGCCCTGCGCGCGGTCGATCGTCTTCACCGTCGGTGCCGTTCCGGCCTCCTGGATTCGTTCCTCCTCATAGCGCTCGGAAAGCAGCGAGTGGACTTTGCGTTCGGTCTCCACATCGCGGGACAGACGTGCCAGCTGTCGTTCGGTCTCCGGCAACCTTTCGAGGGAGGCGTCATAGCGTGAGAGTACGCTGGCTAAGGCCTGCTTGCGGGCTTTGGCCGCGGTCAGCCCGGCGCTGAGGGTCACGGCCGCCTCGAGCTGGGCGCTGAGCTGCCCCACCGGTCGGCCCGATTCCTGCTGATTCATGTATGTCCTCACTGCGCTTTTGAGCTGAGCGCGCGTGCTGTCAATCTGGCGGTCCAGATTACGGACCCGGTCAGAAGCCTGGCCGAAGCCGCTGATCATCAGGTTGGCCCGCTCGACCTCGAGCTGATTGATGCTGGCTTGCAGGCTAGCAACCAGCGGCGACGCTGCACCTCCCATCCGGTCCACCGTTCCTTGCCCGGCTTGGTTAATCTGCTCCTGCACCTGCGCGAGCTGGGTTTGATCTGCCTCTATCTCTGCGTCTGCCTGCTGGTAAGCGGCGGCGATCTCAGACTGGCGGGCAACGAGGTCTTGGGTTTCGGCGTCGAGGTTGGCCATACGATGCGATGTCTTGAACTGCTCCAGGCTTTGCTCGAAAGAATCCAGTCTAGGTACGGCCACCGCCAGTTGGTCTTGGATGAACTGTCGGGTCGCCGACACTTCAGCCCGGCTCTGCTCGAGGTCATACTGTTGATAGACGTCCAAGTAGGCGTTGGCGGCCGCGACGGCCGATGCTCTTGTCGGACCGCTCGCCACCAGTTCGATGACGTCGGTCTGGCGTACCTGCAAGGGCAAGACCCAGGCCGATAGCAGGATCGACTCTGGCACTAGTGCCGCGACTTTTTCCGCCATGCTCCGGCTGCGCAAGAGCTCTAGGCAGTTGTCGACGTAGTTGGTCCTGAACACGGGATAGTCGGCGGCGTCACTAGCGAAAACGCTGGTCTGGCTGGCCTGCGGGGTAATCATGAAGGTCGCCCGCGCCTGATAGATCGGCCGCCTGTGAGCGGTTAAAAGCACGTTTAGCCCTAGGACTGCACAGAATACGGCCAACGCCAGCCACTTCCGTTGGGCGACCTTCCCTAGGTAGTCGTAGAAGATCGACCACGTGTCTGAAGCTATCGGCATGCCCGGCTGCCGCCCACCCCTCAAGCCGGATGCCGGAGTCGCGGCTCTGTCTCTGTGTTCAGTCCCCGGACTCATTACCTGATCCCACTCCAAGTCAGCGTCGTGAAGACGAAACCCACGAGGGTCGCGACCTCGGAAACGGTTGCGAGGCCTCGGACGATGGAAGAGCACGTCGAGGTCGACACGCTGATCACGTCTCCGGGAGCAAGCGGAATGACCTGGCCGGGGTCCAGCATCGCCCGCAGGTTAACTCTCATCCGTTTCTGAGCGACAGCTTGAAAAAGTACCACCCGAGTCAGGTCTGCGTTGTCGGTCGGAACTCCCGCCGCTGAGACCAACCCGAAGATGTCCGGGGCGGAGACGGCGTCGGGAGAGCGCACCTGGCCCCAGACGCAGTGCTTGTAGCCCGGTTCTTGGGACCCGGCGGGTTGATCCACGACACTGCCGGCTAGGGCTAGCAGCGCAATCATGACTAGCCCCAGAAACGACAGAGAACACCGAGTCGTGCCAGAGAACGATCCCGCCACCCACCCTTTGTCGTCTCGGTGCCATTCGTAATTCATCCACATTCTGCGTTCTCGCCTCTGCATTCCAGCATCTGAACTACCGGCTTCAAGACTATCCCGCCATCGCCGCACGCGGCCCACTTCTCGCAGCCAAGCAGGCCCGCCTGACAATCTCGCAGATACGCATGAGGTCCTTCTCGGTCAGCGCCGACCCGCTCGGCAGACAGACCCCGTTCTCAAACAGACGCGCCGCCACGCCTCCGCCCCGGACTCGGCATCCCTTGAACACCGGCTGCAGGTGCATCGGCTTCCAGAGCGGCCGCGCCTCAATGTTCTCTGCCTCCAGCGCCTGCATGAGACCGCGGACCAGAGACCCTGGGCCGGTCTCGCCTGTCTCCTGTCTCCCGCCTCGCGTCTCCCGCCCTTCCAGCGTCAGGCAGGTGAGCCATCGCGTGCCTCTTCCGTACTGAGCCTCGGGCATGAACTCGATGCCTGGCAGGTCGCCCAGAGAGCGCTGGTAGAACTCGAAGTTCCGCCTGCGGGCGGTGACGCGCTCGGACAGAACCGGAAGCTGTCCTCTTCCGATCGCGGCCAAGACGTTGCTCATCCGGTAGTTGAAACCAATCTCGGAGTGCTGATAGTGTAGCGCCTTGTCCCGGGCCTGCGTGGCTAGGAACCGCGCCTCATCGGTGATTGCCTGGTCGTGGGACGCCAACATTCCACCGCCGCCCGTGGTAATGACCTTGTTTCCGTTGAACGAGAACGCCGACACCTTGCCGAAGCTGCCGGCGGAGCGGGCGGAGGTTAAGGCCGAGGTCGAGGTCGACGCCGGCGACTCTGACTGGCGGCTCCCGGTATTGTCCCCATGGCCCCAGTACACAGCTCCCAAGGCCTCAGCCGCATCCTCAACCACCGGCACATCGTACTCCGAGCACGCGGCCAGTATCTGGTCGTAATCTGCACACTGGCCGTACAGGTCGACCACAACCACCGCTCGAGGCAGTTTGCCCCGCTTCGCGCAGGCGGCAAGCTCCTCGCGCAGAAGCCCAGGGTCCATGTTCCAACTGCTGTTGTCAGAGTCAATGAACACAGGGACACCGCCTTCGTAGGTTATCACGTTGGCACTGGCCGCAAAAGTCAGCGTCGGACAGATTACTTCCTCGCCATACCGCAATCCAAGGATGCGAAGCGCAAGATGCAGCGCCGCGGTACCGGAGGAAAGTGCCACAGCGTGGGGAATCCCCACTATCTGTGTGAACTCACGCTCAAAGGCATCCAAGTGCGGCCCCGCTGGCGCTAGCCAATTCGTGTCAAATGCATCTTGGATCAACTCCAGTTCCCGTCCTGACATGTGCGGCGGAGACAGGAGGATTCGCTTCATAATGGTGCTGCCGCTTCTCTGCCCTGTGTGTACGGATCCACGCGCAGTTTGCTCTTCACTGCGGACAGTCTAGCGGAGAGTAAGCCCGTGCGCAATAGTCCTGAACGCCTCCCGTGAGAGGCGGATGGGGCATGACAAAGCCGCGAATGACGTAAGTCGGAGCACGGTTCGCAGGCGCAACCGGCCGGTGGGGCGAGCCAGCGGGTCAGCGCGCAGCCGCCGTGTCCGCCCAACCGTTGCGCCGACTCGGGCATGGGTTTCACCGGACGGCGATCCGAAAAAGGGTTCTCAGTATGGTCACGAAATCGGTCCAGAGGTTGGCTCGCGCGGCGTACGCGAGGTTGATCCCGATCTTGTCGGGCATGATGAGGTTCACGTAGTCCGAATCCGGCGTGGCTGATGCCCCGAGCAGATCGTTCTCCAGGGCGTACTTGATTGAAGCAGGGTCGGTAATCCCCGGCTGCAGGTTGAGGACTGCGCGTTGCGCGGGCGTGTAGAGCCTGACATACTTCGGCACCTCCGGCCTCGGCCCGACCAGGCTCATTTCGCCCCGCAGGACGTTCAGCAGTTGCGGCAGCTCATCCAGCTTGGCTCTGCGCAGGTGGGCCCCCAGGCCGGTTATCCGAGCGTCCATGCCGATGGTAAGCTCCGGGCCGGTGAGCCAGGCATCCTCCCGCATGGTGCGGAACTTGAGCAGCGAGAACAGCCGGCCGTTCCGGCCCACGCGCTGGCTGCGGAACAGAATCGGCCCCGGAGAGCCGAGTTTGACCGCGAGACCGACGACGACGAGGAGCGGACTCAGGACCAGCAGCCCGACCGCGGCGAAGAAGATGTCGGCGACCCGCTTCGCAATCACTAACTGCGGTAGCGTTTGACTGTGGCGACTACGGCGTCAATTACGTTCTGAACGTCGTCTTCGGTCATCTTCGAGTAGACCGGGAGCGAAACCTCGCGCTGGTATTCGCGGTAGGCAATCGGGAAATCCTCCGGCTTGTACCCGTAGGTATCCCGGTAGTAAGGGTGGACATGCAGCGGGATAAAATGCACGCTGGTACCGATGTTGAGGCGTTTGAGCTCCTGTATGAACCGGGCCCGGTCGATTGAGAGACAGTCCAGATTCAGGCGCAGTAGGTAGAGGTGCCAAGAGTGCTGGCCATCGTATTCTGCCTGCGGCGCCGGCTCCACTTCTGGCATGGCCCGAAAGGCCGCCGTGTATCGTTGGGCAATCTGCGCGCGCCGATCGCGCATTCGATTCGTCTTCCGCAACTGAGCAAGGCCCATCGCTGCGGCGACGTCGGTCAGGTTGTACTTGAACCCGGGCGCGACAATCTCGTAGTACCAAGAGCCCATTTGGGAGTACCGATTCCAGGCGTCGTGGCCGATGCCGTGTAGACTCATGATCCGACAGCGCTCTGCCCACGACTCGTTGTCCGTGCAGATCATCCCTCCTTCACCCGTAGTCAGTGGCTTGGTCGCGTAGAAACTGAAACAGGTGAAATCAGAGAGGGCCCCGACCATTCGCCCTTTGTACTTCGTGGGAAAAGCGTGGGCAGCGTCCTCTATCACTATCAGGCCGTGGCGTGCCGCGATGGTTCGGATTTCGTCCATCTCCGCCGCCAGTCCGGCAATATGCACCGGTATAATTACGCGCGTGTGCGGAGTGATTGCGGCCTCGATCTTGTCAGCGTCAATGCACAAGGTGTTCGGGTCGACGTCCACGAGCACCGGCCGGGCACCGAAGTAGCGGACCACGTCGGCTGTCGCGGCGAAGGTGTAGGTGCTCGTAACAACCTCGTCGCCGCTTGCGAGGCCGATTGCCTCCAGCGCCAGGTGCATTGCCGCCGTGCATGAATTGACCCCGACGGCATATTTCGCCTCCGTGAAGGCGGCGAACTCGCTTTCCAGCCTGGCTACCCTGGGCCCGGTCGTGAGCCAGCCGGACCGAATCACGGCTGTGACTTCCGCAATCTCCGCCTCGCCTACGTCGGGCAACGCGAACGGCAGGAAAGTTGCGCGGACAGGCATCTCAGTCCCGAGAGCAACTCCTCCACTTCTAGGGATGGTAGATGGCGGTCGCACTTGACGTTCCTTCGCCGCCAGCGGGTTGCGTGTCAGACCTTGGCCAGCCATGCTAGTACGGATCGATCCCTATGAAGCGGAGCCGCAGGCGCATAGGAGTCTCCACGATTACCGCAATCTGGTCCCTCTTGCTCGCGTACCAGCCCTTACCATGCGCCAGCGCGTCATCGTACATCTGCTTGGCCAGTGGACATCAATTGCACCACGGCATCCCATAGTACTGGCCCTCAGGGCCCAAGTGGCCTCTTAGACATCCTATGCTGTCGCGCCTAGCAGCTTGTGGTTGAACGAACAGTTGATGTTGCACCACGCGGTGTCCCGCAGGTGAGCAGGTAGGTCGGTGGTCGATTGACGACCACAGTCGGACCCGATATGTGTCGCCCGGCCTCATGTTGACCAAGAGCTGGACACACCAGCCGCCAGGATCGCCGTTCCACACGTCGAATCCGTACAGTGCCTTCTAGAGCAGAGCCTTCCGGTAACTGGTCGCACTATGGTGTTCCTGCCGAGATAGTGGGTTGCCATCGTGCCCGCGTCATTCGGCAGTGTCACTTCTTGTGAGCGCTCTTCAACGCACACTTGATGTACCTGGCCCCTTGATTGCTCCAGGGGAAGCCTCTGCCGCCAGAGGGGGAGCGCGGTCTGGCTTAGCAGTTCTCTTGCAGGCTTGTCCACCCTCAACCCCTTGGTCCAGGTTGGCCGGCAACCGTGTACATCGCGATGTGGATCGTGTCACCGAGGTCCCAGCCGGTCTCGTTCGTAATCAAGTACACGCAAGCCGGCACACGTGGGAGCGACCTGCCGCCAAACGTCAGCATCTGCGGGATGGGCTGATTGTACCTATTGGGAATACTGTGGAGTGAAGGTGCGGTGTGGACGCGTGCCTCATCCAGCCACCGGTTCCCCACCTTTGCGCACTCGACATAAAGCGTGCCCGGGGAGTTCCAGC